>JAJZXE010000020.1 GCA_021802505.1 Nanobdellota archaeon | reverse complement strand
TATGAAGGATGGGATGTTGCATATTTCTCCAGAAAAGACGATTTGCTCGGCCTTAATTACATGGGAATAATGTTGGCAGACAATTCCGTAGGAAATTACATGCGCAATGCAAGATTAGACAAACGCAGACTGAAAAGGATCACTGATTATTTCGAGTCTAATATAACAGTAGTTGAATTCATAAATAAAGAATACAATGATTTTACTGATTATGAAGGAGAAAACTACGGATACAAAAATGAGAACTACAAGGAGATGTATTACAAGAACGGAAAGTACGGCGTCGCGATCGAGCACCGCATAAAAAGAAAAGGAAACGAATCGGTATACTCATCGGCAAGGCTTTCACGATTCGGATTAAAGTCGCTGAAAATGCTCGCAGATGATTCCTGCCACCACACTGACAAGGAAAGGAATGCAGACTACAGTGAAGAACAGAGATGTCCCGCAAGACTCCTTAAGAGAGTGTCAAAGATATATGTATCATGAACCGGCGAAGCTGATAATAAATGCGGATGACTTCGGTTATTCCCGCGTATTCAACGAGGAGATACTTAAACTGATGAAAGAAAGACAAATAAAATCGACTACGGTAATGGTTTACAGAGTTAATGAAGTGCAGCTGCCGCAGATAAACGAGCTGAAACGTTTAAAAGAGGAGGGGTGCAGCGTCGGCATACACCTCGAAATAAGCGGCGCAAAGAAAGACCCTGCGGGAGAGATCAAAGAACAGTACCTCCTGTTCAAGGAAATTTTCGGCTCTGACCCTTCACATCTTGACATGCACATGCCAAGATATTTTCTTGATATAGCTGCAGCTGTAGAGATGGGCAGGTTTGGCAGGGATAAGACGATACCTGTCAGGAACCTCGGAGTCGAGAACGTTGCCAGGCACACAACGGAGGAAGCTTTTTTTGTAACTAACCACAGTATCGAGCAGATTTACGGATATCTGGACGGTTTACGGGAAGAAAGAAGCTATGAATTGATTGCGCATCCGGGCAGGTTTGACCCTGAATCTAAATCCAGCCTCAACAAGGGGAGGGAAGAGGATATAATAAAGATAAAAAGAATAAACGATTACCTATCCAAAAAAGAAAACACGAAGCTAATCAGCTACAATGAACTGTGATTAAGAGAAGCTGCCCGACTCCAGTTTATTCTTGAAATTCTGCAACGCTTCTATTAATAACGGAAGTTCGTCGAAATTGACCGTCAGGCTTGTCTTAATTCTCTCTTCTTCCTTTCCGTCCTTGTCTATAGTATATCCTTTCTTGATGCTTACAAAAGTTATCTCCTTCTCCCCTTCTGTTCCTTTTGTCAGACTTATCTTAATAAAATTCCTGGATCCTTCCCTTGTTATCTTTTCCACCGGCTCGTCTATGTCCCTGAATTCCATAGAAATAGTAAAACTCGATAGGATTTAAGCGTTTCTGCTTTCCATTAATTTCTTTGCCCTTTCAAGGTCTTCCCTCGTCTTTATTGAAAGCCAGCTGCCGTTGTACATGTAGCCGAAAAGCAGCCCGTCCTTTGCAAGCAGGGGCAATAAATCAGTCTTTATGCTCCACCCCAGATCACCCGGCGGAATGTACTTAAAAACATCCTGATCTAGGAGAAAAATTGAGGTAGGAATAAGCTTTGAATTGACCGGCTCCTGAAGTTTTTCGTACGACAGTATCTTGCTTCCCTTAAGCACCACCCTGTCCTTTGTCGGAAATGAGGTATCCGCCGGAACATAAATCGCCATAGAGGCGGGGCTGTTGTGCTGTACATGGAATTTAAGCATATCCCTCAGATCTATATCAAATATTGCATCTCCAGTGACAAACAGAGTGGTTGAGCCCACGTATTGCTTTACTCTCTCCAGGGCCTTTGCGCTCCCTTTCAGATTGTTATCATCAACGTATTTTATATCCACGCCGTATCCCTCTCCGTTCTTTAGTATTGAAAAGATCTGCTTCAAAAGTTCTGTTTTTCCGGATATCATTATATTCCTGAAGTTGTTTATCCTGAGATTGGAGATTATCCGCTCTATAACGGTAGATTCGCCGACCTTTACCAGCGGCCTGTAATACTCTGTCCCGTCTATGGTGAATTCTCCGCCGCATAAAACTATCGCGGTATTCTGTTTTTCAAAATATTTCCTGAGTATATCTTCTACAGCTTCGCTCTTTGATCTGTAGTAGATATTATCCACGATAGAATCAAGCTTAGCAACGACGTCCGCGTCTATCGTAAAAGAAGTTCTTGCCTTCATAGTAGTTTCAGTTATTATTAAGGTAAATACTCATATATAAAAATAACATTTCGGGAAAAGTTTAAATACTAACAAAATCATTAGGAAATGTAAATAAAATATTAGGATTCTTATGAGCATAGTAAAAACAGGAACTACAACGTTAGGGTTAGTATACAAGGACGGAGTTGTACTCGCGGCCGACAGAAGAGCGACCGCCGACCATATAGTCGCCAATAAAAACGCCGAGAAAGTACTGCCCATAAGCAACAAGATAGGAATAACAACGGCGGGAATGGTTGCCGACCTGCAGGCGATGGTCAGGCTGATGCGCTCTGAACTTACGCTTTATGAGATAAGATCCGGATCAAAACTGGATACTGACGGGGCGGTGAGCCTGCTTAGCGCGATACTCTTCAATAAAAGACTTTCATTGAATTTAATCTACGGTGAATTCATAATCGGAGGGTATGACAACGAACCGAAACTGTTTTCAATAGACGAAGCGGGAGGACAGGGCAAAGACAAGTTCACAGTCACCGGCAGCGGCGGAGTATTCGCACTTGGTGTACTGGAAGGGGATTTCAGAGAGAACATGAACGAAGAAGAGGCTGTCAAACTGGCATATAAGGCGATATCCTCCTCTATAAAGAGAGACGTTTATACAGGAGAGGGAATAGACATAGCGATTATAAACAAAAAAGGATACAAGAAACTCTCGGATGAAGAGACACAGAAGATAGTAAACAAGTAATCACAGCTTTACCGCGTACACCATGGATAATCGGCAGTACTGTAATTTATGAATTTTATAAGCTAAAAATATGGACATAAAAAAGGACATAACCGAATTTATAGCCGACCGTTCTTTGATAGAGGACATCGAATTTGAAGTCTCCAACATTGTAATATACACAAAGAACAGGAATTTCTTTTTGGATAATTCCGAGGTCATAAGAAACCTCGTAAACAGGGAAAAGAAAAGGATAGAAGTCAGGCTGGATCCGCCGCTGCTTTTAAACGAAAAGGAGGCGGAGGAGAAAATAAGAAAGATGGGTTTCGAAGAGGCCCAGATAACAGAATTCTGGTTTGATGAGCCCAGAAGCGTAGTGACCATCGAAGCAGAAAGACCGGAGATTATTTCCGGCGACAGAAGGGCCGGAATAAACAGGATAAAGGAAGAAACAGGCTGGTCCGTGATACTCGCACGCTCTCCGCTTATAAAATCAGACATAGTGAAAGCGATAAGAGAGATGCTCTATGACAATTCAAAATTCAGGAGGAAAATGCTCAATGATATAGGAGAGGGCATATACAATTCAAAGTTTGAGGTCGATGACAAATACTGGGTGAGGATAAGCGCCTTAGGGGCGTTCCGTCATGTTGGAAGATCCGCAGTACTGGTTCAAACGCCCATAAGCTCCATATTATTGGACGCTGGTGTGGATGTAAGCAATTCAAAAGAACCGGTGCCAAGAGTAGATGCACCGGAATTCGACATATCCAAGCTGGATGCGGTGGTGATAACTCACAGCCATCTGGATCACTGCGGTTTCCTTCCTGCTTTGTACAAATACGGGTATAAAGGCCCCGTGTACTCAACCGCTCCGACAAGGGATGTGATGACCCTGCTGCATCTGGATTATATAAACCTGGCGAGCAAGACAAACGGAAAACTTCTTTTTGACGTAGACAATGTGAAGGAAACACTGAAACACTCGATAACGCTTCCTTTTCACGAGGTCACGGATATAACCCCCGATATAAGGATAACACTGCACAACGCCGGCCATATCCTGGGATCGGCGATGATACACCTGAACATAGGGAACGGATTTTACAACGTACTTTACACCGGTGACTTTAAATACGACAATTCAAAGACGCTGAACAGGGCCGAGACGCAGTTTGAAAGGGTTGAAACTCTGATAATGGAGAGTACGTACGGCGGAGACACGGATGTACAGCCGGCGAGAAGCGAAACGGAGCAGTTCTTCCTAGATATAATAAGCAAGACCGTTGCAAACAACGGCAAGGTACTGGTACCCGTACTAGGAGTCGGAAGAGCGCAGGAACTTATGCTCCTGATAGAAGAATGGCAGCGTTACGGATTGCTGCCAGAGGCTCCGGTCGTGGTGGACGGAATGCTGTGGGATGTCACCGCGATATACACTGTTTACCCTGAATTTATGAACAGTGAGACCAGAAACAGGATAATAGCGCACAACAACAACCCATTTCTGTCACCGATATTCAAACACACCGTAAGCGAGGAAGAGAGACAGCAGGTTTTGTCCGGCGGCCCGGCTATAATACTCGCCACTTCTGGGATGCTTAATGGCGGGCCATCAGTAAGTTACTTTGCCAACCTGTGCGAGGACCCTAAGAATGCCGTGGTTCTTGTTTCTTATCAGGGAGTGGGAACTCTCGGAAGAACGATACAGAACGGCGGCAGGGAGGTAGATATAGAACTTAACGGAAAGCTCAGACACTTCTCGGTGAACGCCCTGGTCTATTCCATAGAGGGTTTTTCCGGTCACTCGGACAGGAAGCAGCTTGAAAGGTTTGTAAACGACATGCGTCCAAAGCCCAGGAGGATAGTAATAGGGCACGGTGAAGAAGGCAAGATACTGGAACTTTCAAATTACATGCGCAAAAGGTTCAGGATCGAAACGCACGCCCCGCACGTGCTTGACGCACTGCGTTTGAAGTAGTCATTTCAATGCATTCTGTATGTAAAGACGATAGACCGATTCAAGAGCCTCTATGTAGGCGGGAAAAATCACGGCCCTCGCGTCGATAAAACCGCTAAAATCATATTTTAAAGCCGCTCTTTCATTAGGTGCCGAGACGAACCTAAGAAATTCCGTTATCAATTCGCTGTATACGAACTCGTTTATTTTTTTATTTTCTATGAGTATCCTCTCGAGATATGCCACCCGGTCATAATGTTTTCCGAACAGCATTTTTCCAACGTATTCCTTGTTGCCTTCAAACCACCCGTTTAAAAGTGATTCCCCTCCGGTTCTTCCGGTTATGTACCTCATGTCTTCCCGCACTTCCATGAAATCGCTGTATCTTCTTTCCGTCGGATCGGTGGGATCATTGAAATCACCGTACTTTTCGTAGGTCTTTAGATAAACAGTGAAAAGACCGCGGCCGAAATTAAAAAACTGCGCTTTTATCTGCGAATCCGAAAGCAGTTCCTCGAGTTTATCTTCGGTAAAGGATTCCTTCATATCAGTCCACGTTAATGGAATAGAGCAGCTCTATGACCTTTCCGAATGTCCATATAAGCTCTCCATCCCTGTTTTTCGGGGTAAACCTTCTGTCATTGATGTAAAAGAATCCGTCTCCCTCCGCATCCATCAGCGAATCATCGAACTGCGCATTTACAAAATTGTTGTAGATTGAAAGATAACCCTGCTTTCCAAATTTTTCAAGCAGGTAATTTTTCTTTTTCATTATGTTGTCGTATTCGCTGTCAAAAACAAGCTTTACTATGTAATCATCCGAATCCTGCAGGTATCTGTACAGTCTGCCGCGGTAAATGCTGTTTCTTTCGGATAATTCTTCCGAAATCTCCGAAAACTCCTCCTTTTTTTCAGCCGGGAAAAAACGCTTTTTTTCGTCGTCAAATTTGCTTTCCTCATACATGTCAAGCAGCAGGGAGAAAACATTATATCCCATGGAATCCACCTGTTTCTTGAACTGGCTCTGTGACAGGAATATTTCAAGTCTGCTTTCGTTTTCAGAAGCGCTTTTCATCTATTATTGTATGATTTAATTTAAGATAAGTACTTTTCCGCTGAAACGTGGGGGATAATCTTAAATACAGAGTAAAAACGCTTTTATTTTATAATGTGTATTATTCTAAGTGAAACAGACCGTAATCGTTATAGGCTTATCCTCCCTGCCGGGCGGCGGAAAGGACTACATAGCAGATATTCTAACCGCAAAATACGGCTTCTACAAGGTTTCTCCTGGTGACATAATAAGAGAGAAGATTTCAAGGATGAAAAAAGGAAAGATAACAAGAGAAGAGCAGCAGAGGCTGCAGGGTATCCTAAGAAAAAGATATGGGAAGGATTACGTCATGGAATTATGCTTAAAGAAGATGAAGGGCACGGGAAAAAACCGGTTTGCGGTGGCTGGAATACGCTTTCCCGGAGATGTTAAATTCTTCAAAAAACAGAAGAACATAAGATTCTACAATATATTCGTTAACGCCCCCTCGAAGATAAGATTCAAAAGAACAATGGACAGAAAAAGGATCGATGCTCCTTCCTCATATGATGAATTTACAGCGGGAGACAGAAATGAGGAGAGGATATTCAATCTAAAGGAAACTAAGAGAATTTCAGATTTCAAGCTTGACAATGGAGAGGATGATTCAGAGGAACTTGAAAAGAAAATAGACAGGATATTGGATAAAATAGAGAAAACCAACAGGTAAGTGTGGACTGCTCCGCTCACACTGTCTTTTCCGCCGGAACCGCTTCTTCTATGTTCAAGTAGGCTTTGCCCCCGTCTTTTAAAACGCTGCTTTTCTTTATCTCTATCCTGTATTTAAAATTCGGCCCGTCTATTACAGCGGTTTCGGCCTCTCCGCCCTCGAATCCTAGGTGAAAGCGGTATTTTTTGCTCAGCGTAGTGAGCCTCTCTAGACTCTCGCTGTTTATTTCCTTCCCAAGCCAGGTTCCATCCAGTCCGTCGGCTGAAACCGACACTATAATGGCCTTGAATCCGTCAGTTATGAAATTTTTAAGGTATTCCCTGACATTGACATGCCACAGAGGGGTCACCGACAAAAGATTCAGTTCATTTAGTATGGAGTTTATCCGTTTGTATTGATACTCGCTGGCGAGTGCTCCGCTTACTACTCCGTTTATAGCATACTTATCCCTCATTTCTTTTATGAAGTTTTTTAAATCTGAAAGCTCCTCCTCCTTTAAACCTTTAGTAGCATGCCTTTCCAAAGGGAGCTGCATCGCATTTGCCTGGAGTTCGAGAAGTGAGTCCGCCACGGTATGAAACATGTATGAATCTCTGTTCTCGGAGTACATGTTCATCAGACAAACCACTTCGTTTTCCCTGCCGGCCAAAAAAGCGGAGTACGTAGAATCTTTCCCACCTGTAAACAATGCCCCCAGTCTCATACAATTTATAATAGATTAAGTTATATATCTGGATTTGTTTAATTACTTAATGATGAAGCAGTTCCTACTGGCGAATGAGAAGATAATAAGATCAGAGAAGCCATCCATACTGGGGCAGAAGGAATTCTGGAGAGGAGTGTGGATAATCCTTTTATCAGTGGTCATATTTGCTGTATTATCTCTATTTGAACCCGCGTATGATCTCTCTATCTCCGCGGTTTTTTCGTATGTGGGTATAAAAAGTATACCCGTAATAGGGCCGCTGCCGGCCGTTTCAACCATACTCGAAATAATAGGTATAATATACATACTTGTTTCGGAATTGCAGGTTTACTTTATAGAATACATAATAACGAATTCCAGGGTGATAATCCAGAGAGGGGTTATCGCAAAGGATACTAACATAATCCTTCCGTCAAAAATAAGCGATGTTTCGGTTGACATAAGCATATTGGACAGGATACTACGGCTGGGAAAAGTCGTCATACGGCCGGAGGAGCAGGGCAGGCCCAATATCGTTTTGAGGGGCATAAGCGATCCCTACGCTTTCCAGGGATCCGTCCTTAAACTTATAGGGAATGTGACGTATCAGAATCCGAATGGAAGCCAATAGACTGATAAGTGCATCCGGTTTTTTCATATCGGCTATTACTACGCTTTCGCTCGCGGTTCTCGCCGTGGAGTACATAAGATCAGACCTTATTTCCTTCTTTCCCTTTTCATTCATCCTTGTGCTTTATCTTTTCGGACTGTATCTCAGAAGCAGAGAATTCCGCAGGATCGGAAGATACGGCCAATTTTTCCTGACAAAGATATCTTTTCTAACGACTTCCTCTCTAGGGATTACGGCAGCAATGATTTTTCTGTACTTCGGAGCCGTACAGACAGTGACCTATCCGTTAGACCACTATTCTTTTAATGTTTTTTTCATCGCTATCGCAGCCGTCTGGGCCGTTTATTCCCTGATAGAACTGTATGTCATCGATAAAGTGTCTGCAGAAAACAGGAATATGAGTTATTTTACTGTGGCGTGCATAATCACCGCTGTATCCTCTGTCTTTTTGCTCGGCTACTTCGATTTGCTTCTTCCGATAGCACTCGTACTTCTTTCGATTTCAACGTTTTTATCCGGTATGCGGATATACGGATTAAAGGAAATTCCGCAGAAAGAGAACTACATTAAGAGATTTAACTAAAAACGGATAAAAATTTGTTATGCTTTTAAGAGTAAATCCCAGGGATTTATATATATAGTAGCCACTGGAAATCGCGGTGAATCGGATCTGTGACCTCAAAGGGCTGCTGTAGAGAAAGATGCAGAATAAACGAATGTATAATCGGGCAGAAAGACATTGCTCGTAAACGTTAAATTATCAACCAGGAATAAGAGTCCTAAAAAAACCAGGCACTATTAATGCCCTGATATTAACCTTGCTCGTCCTATATAACGTGAGGAATTAAAAATCCTGCTGCAAAAAATGCGATTATTACAGGGAAAATTATTATCTGCCCTATAAGCAGGTACAAAGCCATGCTTGACATATATCTGTCCTTGTCCTTTTCAATGAAATAGATTATAATGTCGCCAATAAATCCTAAGATGAAAAGTACACCAAACACCCTGTCCTTATCTTCCTTACTCACCAAAGAATATATCAGAGCAATAAGCTGTCCCAGCCCTCCCATCAAACCCAGAAGAATCCATATCTTGCTCGCTTGTTTTCTTGTGTCCCAGACCATTTAATTTAAAGCGTTTTATCATTTAAAAACCTTTTAAAGAAGAATCTGGGCATTGAAAGACCCAAGCTTCCCAAATGATGTTTAACTTTTTATTTATACCCGCAATATGTCATAGTTATTTGCAGTTAGTGTCACACAGCTTTAAAACAACGGCATTGTTAGGATACAGATCTTAAAGTAATTATCACTAATGTGCCTTATTTATTCTCTTCATCAATAACAGGAGTAGTCGCCGAGCCTATCGCCAGTCCGAGCAGAGCCAACCCTACAAGTATAAACTTGATTTCCGCATTGATTTTTATTCCCGCCGCTTCCTCGATGGAATCCATCAGCGTATTACCGATGTCTGATAGACTTAACCGTATGTTATCGGCGTTTATGAAGTCTTTTATTATGTCCATATCCCGTGTCTTAACGAATTCCGGAGCATTAGTCCTAGTAAGTAAAGGTATTATGCTGGTTTTGAACGCGGGATCGCTCCTGAATTCCTCTGCCAGCCCTTCCTTGCCTTTTTCCTTTATGTATTCAGCAGGAGATTTGCCTTTTGCCCTCCATTCCGCCGCTTTACCGGTAAAATAGGCCTGTGATACAACTCTCGTGTATTTCATTTCCGTATTTAT
>JAJZXE010000005.1 GCA_021802505.1 Nanobdellota archaeon | reverse complement strand
AAAGAACAGCTTGAACCCAACAAAAACAGGATCGCATTGATACTGGCGGGAGGATCCGGCACAAGGTTGAGACCGCTGACATACGAGATACCAAAACCGATGCTGCCGGTAAACGGCCGGCCTATATTGGAGCATGTGATAGAGCAGTTGAAAAAAGTAGAGTTTCTTGATATCATAATATCAATAGGATACCTGGGCAGCAAGATAAAGGAGTATTTCGGAGACGGAAGCAAGTTCGGCGTAAGGGTAAGGTATTCAGAGGAAACTACTCCGGTAGGAACCGGCGGAGCCATAAAAAAGAACCAGAACCTGTTTCATGATGATTTTATCGTACTGAACGGCGATAACCTGTTTGATTTTGATCTGAATAAGATATACGATTTTCATAAGAAGGACAAGCCGCTTGCGACACTGGCACTGGTATCGCAGGACGACGTATCGCAGTTCGGGGTAGTCGAAATGGAAGGAAATAAAATAGTAAAATTCATAGAAAAACCGAAAACAGAACAGACTTCGCACCTGGTAAACGCGGGGATATACGTCATAAACCCCTCCTTTCTCAGTTTTATACCGCAGGGTGAATCAAACATATCAAAAGTATTCGAGCAGGTTGCAGAGCGCAGGATCATAGACGGATTTATATACTCCGGCAAATGGCTGCCCTGCGACAACATGGATCTGTATGAAAAGGCGATAAAGAACTGGCCTTAAAGCCTCTTTATCCTTCTTATTTCGGATAATGCAGAGGCATAGTCCTCAGTCAGTTCATTGACCACGTCTTCAAACTTTATTATGTCCGGCAGCTCGATATCTGTGTAGAACATATCTCCTTCCGTTATATTGCGGCCGTAAACCGCATCATCAACGCTTACCGCCACTTTTTCCCCTTTGATTGCTTTGTTGAGTTTCGTCTTATCCGACTGTATATCGACTATCCTGCCGATCCTTTGCCCCCTTGAATTCATAACCGGATAATTGGGCCGTATTTCTCCCGCTAAGACCTCAACCCCGAATACGCATGGACTCGACCTGCGGAAGATGTTCCCCTCGAGAAAAACGAATTTGGAAGGCAGCCTCAGCTTCTGCAGTTTTGCCTCCAGATTCATATTCCTAAAGTTCTTCATGTATTCATTATAACTTTCAAAAAGAGTATAAATCGAATTGGATGCTATTATCTTCACGCTGTACTCGTCTGCAATCCCCTCGGTCTGTTTTGAGACCGGCACATTGAAGCAAAGGATGACACCGCCGTTCACGCTTGCAGTCGTTATATCGACCTTGGATGGCTCCCCTATTTTTGTTTTTCCTACTTCTATTCCGTAGGACTGCGCTATTTTTCTTATCGCGTCTATGCTTCCCAGAGAGTCGGCGCAGACGACCACGCCCCTGCTCTCATCATTGTTGTCGTTGACGTTTTCACGATTTATTTCCTCGATGAATCTGCTTCTTTCTTCTTCCGAAGAAAAGACATAAATGGATGTACCTATCATCGCATTCGGCTCCTGCAGTATCAATCTTATCGGAGCGGTCGCTTCTGCATACTGTATGCTGTCATATTTACCGAAATTCTCCCTGCTCTCCTCCAACGGGATCAGGCGCATAATGCCTTTTATCTTGTTTTCAAACGGGCCCTCCTGCGTCTGTACTATAACCCTGTCTCCAACGGATACTTTTCCGGAATAGACTATCGCATCGTATACTTTCCCCAGCCCTTTGATGTTTTTCTCTTCGAGAATGGCTGCGCTGTTGATGCCCTGCTTGTCCAACTCCAGGTACCTCTGGCTTAAACCTATAATCATTACGATAAGGTCCTTTATCCCTATGCCATTTACCGACGATAACGGAATCATCGCCACCTCTTTGGTAAAATCCTTCACCCGGTCATACCTCTCCGCCTGAAAGTTATAGAGCGAAAAATCTGCTATCAAACTGTATATCTTTTCATCCAGCCTTTCCCTGTAAGTTTCGCTCTGTTTCTGGATAAAATCCAGGAAGGAACTGTTTTCAGTCTTATAGAAACCGGTTATCGTGTCTATCTTTGTCAGCGCTATCAGGAAGGGGGTCTTGTAGGATTTCAGTATCTCTATCGATTCTATTGTCTGATTCTGTATGCCTTCCGTTATATCCACTGTCAATATCGCGATATCAGCTATTGAAGCGCCCCTCTTTCTTAAAGTCACAAACGCCTCATGGCCCGGCGAATCTATGAAGATTATGCTAGGGACTTTTATGCTTATGTTGAACTTCTTCAGTAAATCCTCCGCTAGCTCCTTGATCCTGCCGGTGGGCACCTCTGTAGAACCGATGTTCTGCGTCAAACCCCCGCTCTCCTTGTAGGCCGACATCGTATTTCTTATGGCGTCCATTATACTTGTCTTGCCGGCGTCTACATGCCCTAAAAATGCGCATATCGGGGATCTCATATTAAAAACCTCTGTTAATTCTATAGATAAATCGTTATCGCTAATAAAGCTAACTGAACCAAAAATCCCTGCCAAATAAAAAAGGGTAAGATTTTTTTAAGATATTTATATTATAAAAACCTAGTTCTGAAATGGAAGAAATGCTCATACTGCTTAAGCCCGACGGCATTGTAAGAAGATATTCCGGCGCGAGGGCCCTCAAAAGCATACTGGATCTGGGGGTAAAGGTAAACTTTTTCGGAATCATAAAACCTGAAAAGGAATTTCTGTCGGACAGGCATTACGCGGAGCACAAGGGAAAGTTCTTTTATGAGAACCTGGTGAATTTCATGTCTTCAACGGAATTGGCGGTATTGATTGCGGGCGGCGAGAATATTACGCAAAAAGTCAGGGATCTTTTGGGTAAAACTATGTGCGAAAAGGCGGATCCCGCTTCAATAAGAGGCAGATACGGCACGACAAAAGGCATCAACCTAGTCCACGCTTCGGACAGCCCCGAAACCGCAGAAAGAGAGGTCAGACTTTGGAAGGAGATAATAAATATCGAGGACGGAAGAGACTATGAAAATGAAATGCTTGCTTATATCAAAAAATACGAGAATTTTCCTATGATAGACTCGGTAAGGTACAGAGAGATATCAAGGGACCTTTCGGATAAAAAAATGGAAAGGACGGAGGCGGAGGGTTTAATCAAAGAACTGCTGCTGAAGGAAAGTGATTTTAAGGAAGAAAAGATTAAGAGCCTGCCGGGGCTGATAACTGAAAACATACTTCTTGGGTAGATGTACAGTGTATATCAATATGATAGAAATTGATTTCTGTTAGGCCAGTCCGTGATAAAAAAAAGTATTAATATGGGTTTATTTCATATAGATTTTATAAATTATGGCAGATGCGAAGGTAGGAACGGCCGTAATTCTAGCGGCCGGGAACGGAAGTCGCCTTCGCCCATTTACCAACTACATCCCAAAAACAATGGTCCTTTACAGGGATAAACCGCTGATGTACCACCACATAATGAATTCTTATAACAATGGGATAAAAGACATAATAGTAGTAACAAGACATGATGAAGAAAACAATTATTCTTTCAAATTTCAGAATGACTATATAAAGAACCTTGAGAGGGAATTAAAAAAGATTGATCCGGAAGTAAAAATAAAGCTTGTTTACCAAGAAGAAGACAAGGATTTAAAAAAGCCCAAAGGGCCCGCGAATGCAGTGGCCACAGCCGAAAAAGAACTGAAAAATAAATCTTATGTCGTTTTATTGGGGGATAATCTGATAATAAGCGGCTATGACAGGGGAGAAAGCCTGCTTAAAAAGTTACTGGAAAGATTCGACGGAAATATTATGTACTCGGTTGAGAATCTGGATAAGGAAACCGCAAAAAATTGCGGATTCATAAAAGGAAAAAGAACCCGCGGGTTGGATGATATATTGATTGATACGGAGGAGGCTATAGAAAAACCAGCCGAAGAAATTATAAAAGAGAAATTCGGATTGAAGGACAGCTATGATGTAATGGCCGGCGGGATATATATATTTAATGAAAAAAGCATAGACTACCTCAAAAATGTAAGGCCCGGCACAAACAATGAGATGCACCTGACGGATGCGATAAACGACCAGATAATGGACAGAGCATCGAAAGCCTTCGGATTTATCATTAAAAAAGAACAGTATACTGCGGCCGATTTCGGAAGGGTAGAAAGCTGGTTATCGATAAACCTTAGGGAAGAAAATGTGAAAAAATTCGTGGAAGGGATGAGGATTTACAGCCCAGAACTGAGAGACCTAATTTACAGCAAGGCCATGGAGCTTTTCAACGTGGATCTAAGAGAAGTTGGATAAGATCAGTTTTTGTTATTTTCCCTGAACATCTTAACATAAGTCTCAGGGTTTAACTGATTGGTATTAAAACCCGCGAATTCTACGGCCGCAAACGTTATAACTCTCGGGTATATCTCAATGTGAAAGTGAAAGTTTTTGTCATTCTTTAATTCATGAAAAATGATGTTGTAGGAGAGATTTCCAAAGATTTTTTCGTTTGATTTGACGGTATGGCTGAGCATCCTGCATAAGTCTGTTTTCTCCCTACCGGACAGATCAACGCTGCAGCTTATATGTCTTCTCGGAAGTATAATAGACTCAGCATTAAATTTAGAACCGAAAGGTGCGACTGCAATAAACGTGTCATTCTCCTCCAGCACCCTTTCTTTTTCGTATTTTATCGCGTCTTCATACAGGCAGCGATTATTTTTTCTCAGATAATCATCAGCATGCTTTTTTTCCTCAAGGATTGTGTGTGTAAGTTCGGGAAATGCCATTAATTGGGTGTGTGTATGGGAGATGCTTGCTCCGCTCTTCGGCCCCTCGTTCTTAAATGCATAGACATAACCTATTTTTTCCTTTGAGTAAAGTTCCTGTTCCCTTTTTATTATGGTATTTAACCAGACCAAAAGTTCATCCTCAGTTAGCTTATAAAAAGGCACATTATGTTTTGGAGTATCGATTATTACCTCCGAATAACCAAATGCAGGTTTTTCTTCAAAAAATCCCCCTGTTTTTTGAAAATCAAAATCGGGGGAAACCAGGGGAAACTTATTCTGTATGACCTTCAATTTCCAGGAGTGCTCATCTCCTCCGACAAGCATAAGCGTCTTATTCAATGACTCTTTTCCGTACTCAAAGGGACATTTTTCAACGTCTGTTTTCCATTCCTCATCCTTCAGATGAAAATCTATCGGTTTGTTGTTTCTTACACCGGAGAATATGACCCGCGTGCCGGTCCTGTAATCCACTCGTATCTCTTCATCCTTAACAGGCATATATTATATTGAAACGGGGAGTATAAAAATTTGCTTACAGAATAGCTGCTTTTCCTATGACCCTCAGGAATCTGATCGGTAAATCCTTATTGATCAGTAGTATCCTGTCGTTTTCATCAAAACAGAAATTTTTATCGGCCTCGAAGTCCGCCGTCACTTTATTGCCTTCTCTTTTAACGTTTTTCAGTGTTACAACAATATTCTGCCAGTTGCATATAAGATTAAGCTTCACATCATCCCTTATCTCCTGCTTGTACAGAGGACTGACATTCACAGTAAACTGTCCCTCTTTTATGTCTCTGAAGCTTTTGATTTTCCTTATTTCAACCCCTCTCGGAAGATCCCAGGGCCATACTCCCTTTATAGCTACTCCGACGCGATCGCCGGCTTCCGCAGACGGCACATCCTCCTGGTTTATCTGGATGGAATTTATCGATATCTCCTTTGTAAAAGGTGCGGGAGCGATTATTCCTTCGGAATGAATTTCTACTTTACCGGTGGGCATAGTCCCTACCGCAACCGACATGCCTCTGGATTCAAATGCATGGTCTATGAGTATCTTGAAAGGCTGTTGTATGCTTTCATTATCGTATGGAAAAGCCGAGATTTTAGCCCGTATGTCCGCCATACTTTGATCGTTGTTTATATCCACGACCATTATCTCAAAAGCTTCGAGAGATGTGCCTTTTATTATGCCGAGTAGATTTTTCTCTAATTTGTTTATGTCGTCTGCGGTTGATATATCCGCTTTTGTTATGCATATCAGACCGTGCTTGATCCCGACTGAATTTGCCATTATTATCTGTTCTCCCACCTGAAGATTCACCCCTGTTTCGGGGGATACGCAAAAAATGATGGCATTGGAAATGGTGAGAACGGAAGCCAATGTCGTTGGATTGTCCATATCGCCGGGTGTATCTATCAAAGTGACGTTTTTCCCGCCGTATTTGAAGAAGAAAAACGAAACGTCTTCCTCTGCGCCTTTTCTTTGCTGCAATTTATTTACAAGAGTGGATTTTCCCGATCTGTAAGGACCTATCACACTCACGGTTAGTGAATTCATACCTTCTTAATAAAGAGGAAAACATTTAAATAGATTTCTATGCAATTCCATTGGAAAAAAATCAAACCTCAAATTTATCCAGATCATCCGGAAAAGAATACGTAAATTTGCATTTCATCCTTGAAAACAGTTCCTGGGCGTTTTTCTTGAGGGAATCGTTACTCTCGTATCTCTGGCTCGTGTGTATAAAATAGACTGTCTTTGCTCCGGAGCTTTTTGCCAGAGACATCGCTTCCTTTATGTTAAGATGAAAATAATCATACGACCTGTCAAATTCGCTCCCGAACGTGCTTTCTATAATAAGGGCGTCGACTCCTTTTATAAACGGAATTATTTTCTTGTCATACCTAAGGTCTGTAACGTACGCCAGGGACTTGCCCTTTTTTATATAGGTAAACTCTTTGTACTTGAGTTTTATACCGTTGTAGCTCACATCCTTTCCTTCTTTAAGCCCGCTGAGAAATTTACCCGCTTTTATCCCTTTCAGGGCGAGTTTTTCCGCCAGGATATTCCTTGTATCCTTTTCCTTGATTTTATACGCCAGACATTTTACGGAGTGCTTTACATTTAGTGCGGATACTCTGTACAAAGTATCCTCTAAGATGACCTTTTCATGGGGAGCATTGACCGAAACGGCCTCAATATCGAGTGTATTGTAAAATTTATACGTCCTGAGTATGTTTTTTACGCTTTGGCCGGTTTCGTCCGGACCGAAGATATCAAGGGACTTGCTGCTTTTCATCATATTAAGACTCTGTATTATCCCGCCCACTCCAAGCGAATGATCTCCGTGCCAGTGCGTTATAAAGATATGGTCTATCGATGGACTGAGACCAGCTTTTCTTATCTGGCGCTGCGTCCCCTCCCCGCAGTCCAAAAGCAGTTTTTTGCCGTTTAAAGTCACATAAACGGAGGGATGGTTTCTCATTGCAGTCGGAAAAGCTGACGATGTTCCCAAAAACGTTCCTTCAATCATAAAATACTCTCTTGAAATTGTTATAGACCGCAGATTTTAAGTCATTTACACCCATGTTTCTTATACTTGATATATAGTTTAATAGTTTAGGTAGATTGAGCGGAGTATTTATACCACTGTCGGGGCTGAGGACCGGCGAATCAGTTTCGGTAAAAAGTCTGTCAAGGGCTATGTTTTTTATTACGTTGTCCTTTTTGAACCTGATAAAACCGGTTGACACGCTTATGTACAGTCCTAATTCCTCCGCTTTTTTAAGATTCCGCAGATTCCCCTCGAAATTGTGCAGGATTGCCTTTACCTTGAAACCGGACACGGCATCAAATACGTCCTCTATGGCTTTTCTGCTGTGGATTATACACACTTTTTTGTTTATTTCTGACAGCTCAAGAATCCTATAAAAAAATTCTTTTTCCTGCTCCATCTGGTAGGTGTCTTTTCCCCTGTAATCCAAACCCACTTCGGATACCGCAAAAAAGTCCGCGATATTCTGTGAAAAATAAGCGAGTTCTTTTTCTGCGTCCTCATATGCCATCCTGGCTATTTCGTTCGGATGCAGGCCTATGCACGGAAGAAGAAAACTTAAGTTACGGCTTTCATCGAGTATTTTTCTGTCCTGAACGGAATTTTCGCCGGCATTGAGAACTAAGTATGAATCCTTTAACATTGAAAACAGCTCTTTTTTCCTATCTGTAAAAGAAGGATCGCTCAGATGGGCATGGACATCAATGAATTTGTCTTCCATTAAAGAAAGTAGTAAAATACAATATTAATGCTTTGCAACTCAATTATTTTTTGTTTCCCTTATTTCCTTGAGGGCTTTTTCATCCTTTGAATAAAAGTATGGCGCGAGGTCCAGATCCGAGGGGGTTTTTTCGGCTTTTGTCATGTAAACTTCATGAAGGTTTCTGTTGACTTCCTTGCAGTAATCATCCCAGTTTACCCCGATGGATTCGATGTATTCCCGTTCTATCTTTGTAGCTATTTCATGCGCATATGCGTACTCGTATGCATCGTCAACAAGCCATTTTTCTGTAACTTCATGATGTCTGTCTATGCTTTCCACGGTGTCCACAACTTTGCCGTCAACGGTTATTGTCTTCGGAAAATGTTCATCAAGATAGACCTTTTTGCCGTCTACCGAATAGCCGCCCGTGTATTTTATGTCGTATCTTGTATCTATTTTCACGTCATTTGCTTTTTTTACCTCTCTTACCTCGCCTATCTTTTTACCCTGAAAAAAAACATCCTTATTTTCCATATTAACTTTGTCTCCGACCTTAAAATCCTGATCACTTTCGAATTTTACGTACGTGGGCTCTTTATAGTTTATGGCCACTATAAGGAATTTGTTATCCGCTGGCTTCGAACCGGATTTGAGATGCTCTATTACTTCATATTCTTCCATTTAACAGTATAGGTTAAGCATAAAATATATAAGTTCATTTCAATGTAATAGACTATTTAGAGGCTGAAAAGCCTCCGTAGCTCAGCGGTAGAGCGTCTGCCTTGTAAGCAGAAGGTCGCGGGGCCAGCACCCGTCGGAGGCTATCATTTAAGCTATGAAAAAAGAGATAAAGGGAGTGATATTTGATCTGGACAACACGATATTGAATTCCTCCAAAATAATAGATGATGCGAATAAAGAAGTAATAAACGAGATGAAAAGGGATTTTGATGAGATAAGCGAAGATTTTTTCAATGAGATGCACGCAAAGACAGATATAGAATACAAAAAAATAGAACCGAGTTACAGGCATAAAGAACTTTTCTACGAGCTATTTGCGAAGGCCAGCGGATTTGATATGGACCGGGAAAAAATCAGGAAATACTCCGATACATTTGAGGAGGTATTGCTGACCAGGATGGAATTTACAGAAGGGATAGAAGAAGTCATTGACGCCATCAAGAACAACGGCTTGAAGATGGGCCTGCTCACGGGCGAAGGAATGTACACCGGTTTAAAGAGAAAGACCCTGGAAAAGATCGGTTTTATGGAAAAATTTGACGTTAAGATCATTGCAAGAGAAGGAATCCCTGAAAGCAAGTCCGACCCCGGCGCTTTCAAGAGAACCGCCGGGCTTATGGGTTTAAAGCCAGATGAGGTGCTGTTTATAGGAGATGTGCCGGAGGTAGACATAGACAACGCAAAATCAGCAGGCATGTTTACCGTTTTGTTCGATAGATATAACACTGAAAAAGGCAGAGTGTCCAAATCAGAGCCGGATTACATAATAGAAGACATGAAACAGATATACAAGATATTAGGTATATCCCCCTAGGAATTTGCCTGGGACATCTTTTCCTTTATCTTGTCAATTACATTCTGCACGTTTTCCTGCCCGCCCAAAGAAGCTAAAGCCGTTGTCGATAACCCGGCTATTCCTCCGAGCATGCCGCCCGCATTCTGCATGAACTGCATCGGAAGGACTATCTTCGACGAACTGGATTCCCCCATCTGCTTAAGCGCCTGCAGGTAGAGATACATTATAGACCTGTCATCCAGCGACTTTCCACCTTCTCCGATGGCTTCTATCACAATCTTCTGAGCCTCGGCCTTGAACCTCTGCGCCTGCAGCAGATTGGCCGATATCTCCGGCTGCTGCATGGCCTGTATAACCTCGTTAGAAGGAGAAACCGTTTTTATCTGTACCGATGGAACATCAATGCCCCATTTCCAGGTCATATGTCTTATCGCATCCGCTAATATGTCATTAAGCCTGTCCAAACTGCCAAAAACCTGCCTCATTGTTAAAGAGGCTATTGCATTCCTGACGGCGGACTGCACAAGATTTGATAGACCCTGGCCGTAATTGTCTATCTGAAGCGTGGCTTTTTCCGGATCGACTATCTGGTAGTATATGGTGCCATCTATAGATAATTTAAGATCATCTGAAGTGAATATATCTGGAGAGCTTATATCCATCATTTTAACACGCACATCTACTTTCTTGTACTCCTCCTCAAAAAACGGTACAACTACGGCCCAGCCCGGCCCGGCTATCCTGTTGAACTTTCCCAGCCTAAAAATTATCCCTCTTTCAAACTGGCTGTATTTCTTCACAAATGTTATGAAGAATATCACGGCCAAAAGTACGATAAATATGATAAGAAAGATGTAAAACAGGCTGGGTACGAACAGACTGAAGAGGAACAGCAGCACAAGCACTATCACTCCCACCGCAAAAACCCAAAATTCCCCGGGACTCATAATACTTATAAGGAGAGTTTAAATTTATAACCGTTCCTTTTTCAAAATACCGCGAGATCTATGGTCATTCTGCTGTCTATCTCGGCGTATTTCATTACCCCTTTATAATCCACATCGGCGGAGCTTCCGATGTACGGATTAAATTTAGGTACGACTATCCCCTTCTTTAGGACGGATTTCGGATATAATTTTTCGGGCAGACCGATGCTAAGAACGAAAAAACAGTCTTTTTGGTAATAAATACCGTTTGAATCCCTTAGTACCACGGAAGGATGAAGGTGACTCATACACAGTGTTTCCGCTTCCTGCGCAAACTTTTTGGATGGCAGGGCATGGCCGTGCATAAAACCGATTTTACCGAGTATAAACTCGTTTACCATCGAAATGTTTGCAAATCTACCTGTTATCTTTTCGAGGCCGCCGTCATGATTTCCCTTTGTTATTATAATCTCATCAAAATTATCTGAAAGAATGGAGAAGAATTTTATCAGTATGCCGCCTTCTTTCGGTTTTATCTCGGTGTATTCCTTCCGTATATCCCCTAAAAGAATGAGTTTTTTCGACCTGAGCGATTTTATCTCATCGGTTATTTCCTCGGTCTTCTCCCATACGTTATACCCTCTGCTGTTTATATCCTCCTCAAAACCGAGGTGGATATCCCCCACGATAGAGTATTCTCCGCTGGCTATGGCACGCGACCCTTTTTTAAATCTAAACGGAAGATCTTCAATGTCCATATAATCAGAAGGAAAGGGCCATATAAAATAACTCGTGCCCGCCACCGCTGTAACTCTATGTACCTGTTTTCCGTTGTCTTTCAAAAATACTATTTCAAAGGATTTAAACAGGCTGTATTAACTTGATTCAATTATTAAGAGGGGTTACAAGCAGCTCTTTCAGCGCGGGGACATCTGACAATTTATTGTAAAGGGCCAGATCTACAGTCAACAGCTTACATCTTAGCTTGTTTGCTAAAGCTATATAGGCAGAATCATATAAAGCTATTTTTGAGTCTGCTGATATTGCCAGTGCAGAATAAAGCACATTATCATATCCATAAACATTACAGTCATCTAGAAAATCCTTTGTGTTATTTATTATATCCTGGTATTTATCATTGTTTAGCATGCCTCTTCTTTTGTATGTGCTAAGTGCGTTAAACACTTCATAAGGAGTTAATTCTAATATATCAAAACTAAAGTAGCCTGATAACTTGTTCATAACCCACGTACTATATTTCTCCTTCACTTGCATAGCTACAATTGCAGAGGAATCCAAAACTATTTCTTCAATGCCCATGCTCCCGGTCTTCCCTAATTATCTTAGCGGCCAAGTTAGTTACTGGTTTCTTTAATGAAGCAGAAGTTTTTATCATCTTTCCCATCGTTACTTCCAAACGTGCTCTCCGCACAAGATTCTCTAAAAATTTACGCGTCTCCCTCGTGTAATCTATTTTATTCTTTTTCAATTCTCTCTTTAAGCCCTTCGGAATTCTCACAGAGATAACTTCGCTGTCTGCCATACAATTATTAGATGCTTAAAGTTTATAAATGTTTACAATTTGTTTACATTCTGCTTTATATGCTAAAATAGTATACGTATGAGAAGAAGGGCCATTTATCTTAATACCTGTAAATAATACAAACGGTGCTTAAAGTGCTCTACCTAAAAGAAAACAGTAAAGCACCAAATCACAAAAATACTTGTGAAGAGAGATTTTAGCTTTTTAAGGCATACTGTCAATTTACCCCTTGAAACTAAATATAGTTATACTACTCCTTACAGTATACTCCTTTTAAAATTATGGAAGAGAGTCATTTATACAATAACTATCTTACACAAATATAAATATGGAATTAACTAGACTGGAGCAGAAGGCCACAAATATTCATGGTTTGTGTTATATACAATTAACCTAAAATAGAATTAGCGTTATACAGAGATAACACATATCAAGAAGGGGAATCAAGATCCGAGGCGAAACCCACTTAATGTTTATGGCTACGCCGTTATTGCTGCCAAATATTTTTTCCATAATAGAAATCTGGCTGTTATTTCTTGTTTACAATCTTTTTTATTGTAGTTACAAACTCTTGCGCGTTATTTATAGTACTTAATACTAAGCGTTTATCGGGTTCGATTGTAACGTTGTAATCTCCACTGAGCCGCAATTCCATGGCCGTTCTTAAATAATCGGAGAAGTTGTCTTTTATAATTTTGGTTCGTATATAATGGTAATTGAACCGTGCAACTAAACCTTGATGTGTTCTAGGTAATTCGGCTCCTATTTTTATTAGTGCTGCATTTGCCGAATAAAACATAGCGTAATATGCTGAATGAGCAGCGGCTCGAAAACTATTCTCATTATACCTAGATTTAGCATCTCGCAACGCTTCGTCAGCAACTTTAAGATAGTTCTCTAGTAAGTTTTTGGAATATTTTTCCGCCATACAACTCCACCGCATCTTTTTTTACATTTCTTATAAAGGGAACCCCCCATCTAACGTTTCTTAAAAGATCTTTTGGCAATATCGGAAAAATGGAGATATAAAAAGAGAATTCGTCCTCCTCCTCGAGTTTTGTGGCTATCCTTGATAGCTGGCGTCTAAACAAGGGGCTATTAGCGTAATTGCTCAATACAAGCAGATCTATATCGCTGTATTTATTTGCTTCTCCTCTTGAAACCGAGCCATACAGTAATATCGCGGTTATTTTACCTCCTAGTCTGGCAACTGCACGCTTAGTAAATTCCTGTGCAATTTCCTTATATTCTAAACTTATTGTCCTGTTCATGTAGTCAAAAGGATGTGTATAAATTTAAACCTTAACCGCTTTATTGAAGTAAACGAAGCCACAATGATTCTGTCTTCTCCCCAACAACTTTTTTTAAGGAACTCCTCACATTTGACTGCCTTTTTCTGGCCAAGAAAAGGCTCCAAGAAGATGTTTGTATCAATAAGTTCATCTTTTAAAGGTCTTGTGCTGAATTACTGTAGAAATTTTGTCTGATTTTATCACACCCTGCAATGCGGACTCGTCTAATTTGCTCTCTGTTATCATCACTTTATTAAAGTTTCTAACGCTTTTTTCATTGCACCTTTTTTATAACCATAGATCTGTACAACCTTTTCCCTGAATTGCTTAGCAGTCCGCTAATCTACATCTACCTTTATTACCTTCGTCATAGATAGTTATGTCTTTAAACACTTTCAAGATAATTTGGAATGAACCCAGTTCACGTTCATTATCCATTATTACTTATTGACCTTGCAATTGTTGAAGTTACTATTCAATGTGCGTCACGTAAGAATACTCACACAGTAATAAAAACCTGTCTAATCTCTCTAGCCGTAACTGCAAGTATTTTCGGCGGCTTTGTATAAACTTCACAGCTCTCCTTTCAAGATCTTCCCTGCGTAATTTAAAACCTCTGAATCGTACGTAACCCCTGCTTCCTTTCCTTCCGCTACCGCAACCAGATGCTCCAAGTTGCTGGGAGTTACCTTTTGATTTAACACTAATGCGGATGCCGCCTGATAGGAAGGACTAAAGTGCAGTTTTATATTATGATACACCTGTGATAAGCATCTATTCATTTTGTTTCTATAAACCATTTGGCACCGTTTTAATTTTTTAATTATATTGCTTTTTAATAATATTAAATTAATTTACTTTCTTTAATAGTTTTCTTCCATGGTGTAGGATGCTTCCGTTGGCTCGTATTTTTCTATATGTCATTTTTGACATACAAGATTCATTATTGATATTTATTAATCAGTATTGATACATAAAATTTCACAAGTATCCTTAGTTTGTGTTATATACAATTAACCTAAAATAAAATTAATGTTATATAGAGATAACACGCATCACTTTTTGAGGCCTGAGTACAGATCATCTAAGTGTCGTTCCCATTCGCCCGGAACGTAAGAGTTTATGTGAAAACTATAGGGGTCAGCCCCTACTCTTTTGCCCGTCTCATCATAAAGCGATGCAGCACTTGCCCTGAAGACAGGAGTATCCCGATCATATATTGTTACGTTTTCATCCAATTCATCAACGCCGATTCTATATCTTGTCTTCTCGTGTACGACTGTGAACTGATGTTCATATTTCTGGAATATTCCCAGGAACTTGCCCTTGGGTTCCTTTTCATCGTAGACGCGCCACCCTTTATTTCGTTCATAATGTCCCTTTTTAGCGACCAGATCGATGGCTTCTGAGAGTATGCTTTCTAATTTTTTTTCTTTTTCCATGTAGCTACTAAGAAAACAACTAGTATAAATACTTTTCTATAGTTACTACTTGGCGTTAGTCATTAATATTAAATACCACCCCAACGTTTTTTATGGTGTTATAGGAGTTAAATTCACATGTACGTATCGTACGTAAAGTATATATAATAAGTATGATACTAACATAAGTATGACAAGGCAAGTTGAAGTGGTGGTAAAAGTAAATGAAGAAACCAAGGACAAAATGAAACGTTTGAAAATTAACTGGTCGGAGGCAATACGGCGTTTCATAAATCATGAAATCGAAAAACAGAAGAATACTGCTTTGGCATTATCTATAATGCACAGGCTGTCCAGTGAAATAAAACTCGAAAAAGACGGTGATACGACGACAATAATAAGAAAGTTCCGTAATGAGAGGCACTGAAAATGTTAGTACTTGACGCAAGTGTTATTTTCAAGCTTTTTGTAACAGAGAAGGATTCTGAAAAGGCTAACAAACTGTTTGAGCGATTCATAAAAGGAGAAGAAGAGATCAGCGAACCTTCACTCATAAAGTATGAGGTTTTAAACGCACTAAAATACAGAAAGGTCAGCCCTGAAAAGATTAAGAGTGCTGCGATAGCAATTGAAAAAAGCGGATTTACTTTTGTTGATTTTGACGATGAACTCGCATCTTTAACCATCGATTTGGCTTTGGAGTATGATATCACTATTTATGATGCTGTTTATGTGGCACTAGCAAAGAAAAGTAATGCTGTCCTTTATACTGAGGACAAGGAACTAATAAACAAAATACCTAAACAATTTGTTAACAGCCTTGATTTCTGAATATAAAGACTACAAGTCTTCTGCATAACTGTGAATATGACGCACATTTGACCTGAAAATTGTTTATTATCACAGTAATTTGTTCGGTGTAGTCTACTAGTCTTAGGCAAATATGACCCCTACAAACAGTGAAACGGTCAATACCACTAGTATAATCTCCTTTACACGCTGTTCTCTCTTTATGGTTTTTTTTGCACTTTCTTTCTTTATCAAATCCGCAAAATGCATGCCTGAAAGTATGTTAAAGTAATAGAAGGTCGAAACAAGCAGGGAGAAAAACAGAAGGATTACTATCGGGAAATAACCGCTGTTGAAAAGCGCATAAAATATCAAAAGTTTTCCAAAGAACCCTATCGTCGGCGGAAAACCCGCGAGTGAGAGCATGCCTATAAAGAAGCTTATGGCGCCTATTTTTGATACAGAGTACATGCGGCCGCTGTCTTTTCTGTAGATTATCTTCTTATTTTCAAACATACCATACGCAAGAAATACTATAGCATCCGCAACGGCAAATGCGAATATGTAGAATATGGCGGCGTTTACCCCCTTAGTCGTCAGAACGGCCAAGCTGATGAATGCAAAACCCGCCTGCGATATGCTTGAATAGGCAAGTAGCCTTTTTATTCTGTCCTGTACAGAGGCAAGAAATGCGCTGAGAAAAATCGTTATAAGCGCGATAGATAAGAACAGTGCGGTTACGAATGAAGATGATACTGGTAAAGCAAAAAAGAAGACGCGTATCATTGCAAGAAGTCCCGCCGCCTTGGAAACAGACGATATAAAGGCAGTGATAGAGCTATTTGATGCCTCGTACGTATCCGGGGCCCACATATGAAACGGCACTAATGTGGATTTGAAACCGAGCCCTGCGATGACTATCGAAATGCCAGCAATGAACGGAATATACGATACGGTGTGAAGGGATGAAAATGACAGCGTGCCTGTTCCTGCATAGATAACGGATATACCGAATATAAGGATGACCATTGAGATTATCCCCGTTGACAGGTATTTTATTGCTCCCTCCAATGCACTATCAGATTTATAGAGATAGACCAGCGCGTATGAAGATATCGAAAGCAGTTCTATAGAAAGGAACAGAGAAATCAGATTGCTCGCTAAAACGACAAGCGTCGCGCCGAGAATGGCAGAAAGATACGCAACATCTGCAGCGACGCCGTGTTCATGTTTATCCGATAATATAAAAAGATATACCAGAAGAGAGATGAAAAGCATGAAGCCGGTTACAAACTGCGAGTATTGGACCTCGGAAAACATGTTTATGTTCATGTTTCCGTAAAGGACGTCAAAAACAAGCGCAAGAGCCAGTATACCGGCAGAGATGTAATGTATGATGTACTTGCCTTTTCCGCCCAGGCCATATCTTAAAAAATCAAGGAGTATGACGAGAAGAATCCCTCCAAATAAAACATACTGCGGATTTAAGTATCCCATTCAAAGACCCCCTATCACTCCGATTAATAATGAAGGAAACAGCCCTATCAGCAATATGAAAAATGAGAGAAAGGAAAAGACTGCCAACTCCACAGTGGACAGTTCTTTAAGAGTCGTTAACTTTTTCGGCAGCTGTCCGAATAACACCTGTTTTATTATGCGGAGATAATAATTTGTGGACAGGAGTATACCGAATATTGCAAGAAGTGATATGCCCGCCACGGCGTACGAGCCTATAAATATCAAAAGCTCACCAGGAAAATTCGAAAGCCCCGGTATGCCGAGACTGGCGAACACACCGAAAACAAGGAAAAAGGCAAAAAGAGGCATTTTCGACATTATGCCGCCGAGTTTGGCCGTTTCATTTGTGCCTGTCTTCTGAAACAGCACATAGGATATGCCAAAAAGCAGCGTTATTATAAAACCGTGGCTGACCATAAGTATAACGGAGCCTATGATCGCGGTGCCCACACCCGAGGATATTCCTATAAAAACGAGGGACATATAAAACATGCTTGAATAAGACAGAAGTTTTTTGAAATCCTTCTGGCCGGAGGCGGCGAAAGCGATGTATATAGCGGTAAAAACACCCAGCAAAACAAGCGGCAGCCTGAGATTCAAAAGAACATTGCGGAACAGCCCGAAGCCGAAAAGTATGAATGCAAATCCTCCCAGTTTTGACAGCATGGCCGAAAGGAACATGGTTCCAGAAGACGGAGAATAATAGTAAGAATCAAGAAGCCACTCGTGCAGCGGAAATATCGGCATTTTTATCATCACCGTTATCAGCAGAAGAAAAAATGAGAGATATTCTACATAGGAAGGAAGCAGCGCCATCTTAGACGCGATGACAGGCAGATTAAAGCTGCCGGTGTAGACAAAAAGAAGGATAAAGACCGCGAGAAGAGTGAGACTGCCGAACTGCGTAAAGACCAGGAACTTCATGCCGGCCTTTCTTCCTTTCTCGGCGTTTCCCCACAAACTGATTATAAAGAACAGGGACAAGACGGCAAGCTCCCAAAAGATGAAAAAGACTATAAGATTTGAGGATATGAAAACGGAGATAACGGAGAGATAAACCACAAGGTAAAAGACATAAAAAAGAGACCTGCTCTGCCTTATCTCCTTCGCCGCAAATAACAGTATGGCAATCGGCAGTACCGTCGCGAGCAATAGAAACGGAATGGTTATAAAGCTGGTCTGCAGGGAGAATGAAAAGCTTATGCTTGAATTTATATTCGCATTAAATCCGCTGAAACCCAGCAGCAAACCGAATCCAAACAGTATAACGGTTATGACCATTGTTATCAGGGTTATAATCTCTGCGGAGACGGGTTTACCGATGAAAGGTTTTATTATCAGGGCAAGTATCCCCGCCATAGGCACTATCAACAAAAAGATAAGGTTTATCATATGAATATCACCGCCACGAGTATAACCGCTATCAGGCCGATTACAATCGCTGTTATATACCTGAAGGCATCTCCGTTCTCTATCTCTCTGGTCTTGGATGAAAGGATAAATGTTGATTCGGCTGCCCTTGATGCGGCACTGGAGAGCATCGAATCGAATCTACCGATGTAGTAACCGAAATCAGAAACCGCGTTCCCTACGCCGATTATAAACCTCTCATATCTATACTTTTCCAGCTTAACCGCTGTCCTCTGCATTTTCAACACTGTTTTCTCCTCTTTTTTTGCGTAGAAAAGCTCATACGAAACAAAAACACCGAGCAGAGCCGCGGCCAAACTTATGAATGAAAACGCATCAAACGAATGCAGGATCGGCTCTATGGCATTAAAGAAGTAGATGATTACACCGCCGAATGTTGATATAACCGCTAAGGTGACTATCGGGAAGAGAACGGTGAATTCTCTCTTAAGCTTATTCCTGGATTTTTTACCGAATATGACAAAGAAGGCCCTGAAAGAAAACAGAGCGGTCAGGAAGGCAATAACCACAAACACAGAGTTCTCATAAATGTTGAAATTATAGGTTATGGCGGAATGCGCAAAAAAGCTCATAAACGGGGGTATGGCGGCTATCGATGCAAATCCTATCAAAGCCGGAATAGTTACCCAGCTGCCCCTTGTGCCTCTGCTGTTTAATTCATAGATATCATACGTGCCGAAGAGAATCGCCAGAACGCCGCTGATGAAAAAGAGCATCGACTTGAAGACAGCGTGTGTAAACAGGTAAAATACCGCGCCGCCGGCATTCAGTGTACCTATCGCCATAAACATAAAGGCAAGGCTCTCTATCGTTGAATAAGCAAGTATCTTTTTAAAATGCCTCTCCTTTAAGGCAAGCAGCGCCGCTGTTATCGCGGTTATGAATGCGAACACCAGGATCAAGCTGGATAAACCCGCTGCAGATATCAATGGCAGCAGTCTGATAAGAAGATATGCACCGGCTGCCACCATCGTTGCGGAATGAAGCAATGAACTTACGGGGGTCGGGCCCTCCATCGCATCGATAAGCCATGTGTAAAAGGGAAACTGTGCGGCCTTGGAAAGCGCCGCTATGATAAATAATATACCTACAGTCAATATGACCATCGGAGGCAGCAGGGGAATAGATCCCAAAAACGCAGAAATAGAAAATGTCTTCAACGCAGAGAAAACGATTACTATAGCTGCTAAAAAGGAAAGATCCCCTATGCGGGTTATCAGCAGCGCTTTCTTGCTTGAAACAGCAGGAGCTTCCTTATCATACCAAAACCCGATTAAAAGATAAGAGGTTATGCCCACAAACTCCCAGAATATGAAGAATAAAAGAAGGCTGCCGGATAGCACCAACCCGAGCATGGAAAATATGAAGAATGACATCTCTGCATAAAACCTGGATTGTTTCTCCTTCTTCATGTAAAAACCCGCGAATAGGAGCACCATAACGGAGATAAAGGACACGAGCAGGGACATAAAAAGCGTAAGATTGTTTCCTACAAAGGATAAGGAGAATATCAACCCTGAAAATGAAAACCAGGTATAGCTCTCTAGGATATTCCTGTTAAAATATGAGACGAAAAAAAAGGCGGAAAGAAGAAATGAAACCACTGCGGCTATCAGGGACAGGGCCCAGCTTAATGACTTTCTTTCCCCTAAAACGGCTATCAGTACGGAGGATACAAGCAGCGGAACAAGTATTAAGTAAAGCATATCAGCCCTTATACCTCCCCAATTTTGAAATGGACAGGGAACCGGTCCTTCTCGAAAAGACCACCATAAGAGCGATGAAAACAACCGCTTCAAATACGACCATTATCAGCGTTATCAAAGCGTAGCTTATCCCGTTTAACTCTGAATAAAAATTGGCAGCGGATACGAAATTTATGATGGCAGCATTTACTATTATCTCCGAGGAGATTATTATGGATATTCCCTCTCTTCTGGATGCTATGCCGTAGATCCCTATCGCAAAAAGCACTGCTGTAAGCAGAAGAAAGTAAATTTCCTGGATCATAGTTCATCTCCTCTGCTTATTATGTATATTGTGGAAAAAATGCTAGCTATCGCCGTAAAAGCAAGGACAAGGAGCAGACCGCCGTAATTCTGGAAGAAATACGTTCCAAAGACGGAATAATCAATGGCGCTGTTGTAAGGAGCGGAGGGCATCTTCAGGAGAAGAAAAGACGTTATCGCCAGAACAAGAAGGGGCAGCAGGAAAACCAGCCTAGAATTTATCCTGTTTACTTTGCCTTCCGGCATGGAGCTTATCCCTATAGCCAGCAAAAGAACTATTCCCCCGTTGTATATTATAAGTTCCGCTACGCCGAGGAAGACGGCATTTAGGTATAAGATCATTGCGGTAACTGAAATTACGAACATGAACATGTAAAGCAGCGAATGTATCAGGTTTTTGGTTGCCACCATCATCAGCGCAGTGCCTATCAACAATGCGGATATTACCAGGAAGCCGATGCTGCCGATGTCCATTAACTAAACAGTATCTATGTAAATAAATAATATTAACTGTCCTGTCCGCAAACACACGGCTTTAAACGCCAAAATCCGGAATAATACTTATTTATTTAAATGAAATCATATAATTTTATGATTGGATTCAGCATAAAGAACTACGAGAAGGAATTTGATACTCAGGAGCTGGAGAAGAAGCATGTTTTCTATGATCTTTACATAAAGAGCGACGATCCGCAGGTCTTACGCAACGAAGTATCCGAGGATATGACGGATATGGACTACAAGATACTTCTTAATGAACTCGCAAAGTTTGATGACAACGAACTGGAGGAAACGTTTCGCGGCGGCAACATAAAGCCGGTAAGAGCTCTGATAAAAAGCGCAAAGGACAATAAAAAGGGCTCAAAATACCCCGTCGCATGGAAAGCCTGCCTTATAATAGGCATAATACTTGCTGTCGTTCTTATCGTCTCGTACAGGACAGAGGTTTACTCTAATATAACCCATTTCAGCTATTCCGCATCCGCTCTGGTATTGTACGGGATGATAGCATTCTTTGTTCTGGCGTTTGTATTTTTTGAAATAAAGAAGATAGTTCCGATATTCCTCTGGGCGAAGATAATAGGGGTGTACGATCCCACCGAGCAGTCCGCAAACGTAAGGGTGGTTCTGGCGGGAGACTGCAAATTCAAGGACAAGGATTCATATTCCAAATTAGAGGGGGATATGACCGAAATGTACAGCGAATTATCAAGAAGATACGGAAACAAGCTGAACAAAAGACAGCTGGCAAACGACGTTTCCGCGAGCCTTTCCATGGGCCCACAGGGATCCATGAAATTAAACAATAAACTGAGGGAGATAGAAAAGGAATCCGCCGATCTGGAAAGGAATTTCGTAGCCGGAAAGATAAGCGAGGGCGAATACCAGAAGATGAAGACACAGATAGAAGCCAGACGTGAGCAGTTGGACACATTGTTCGATCTGGTAAACGGCTGATCCTTTTTTAGTATAAACACCAAAAATTATTTTTTCTGCTTACCGGCCGAAAGCTCTTTCTGCCTGAGCTCATTCTTAAGCTGTGCTACTTTCTTCTTCAAATGCCTGTATTTTCCGGCGTCAGCTGGTTGGAGACCCTGCGTCTTCTTTATGTTCATTTTCAGAAGCTCCATTTCCAGGTCCTTCAGATTCTCTTCCATCATTTATTTTTACTCCTCCAATGTTTTCAACGGGTACAACGATTGTAACCTTTATACCTATCGATCCTCTTTTAAGCACTAATTGTTTTTTGGCGGTCCTCACGCCGAAGAACTCCACCTGCCCCGTTTTAGGCATTACGCTGCCGATGGGCCTGAATTTAAAGTGCGCCGCCCTCTCCTTTATCACGCCGCCGATCTCTATCTCAACACCCTTTGCACCCGCATCCATTATGCTGTCCATCGCCTTATGAGCCACCACCTTGTATTTCATAGGCCCGTATTTCGCTATTTTAAACGCTATGGAATCCGCGACTATCGCCGGATCCAGATTGGGATTTATTGAGCTTTCAACCTCTATTCTTGGGGATTCCTGATTGAAGTAATTTCCAAGTTCCTTTGAACTCTCCTTGAGTATCTGATTTGCCCTGGTGACTATCGCTCCGGGTTTCGGCGTCCGTATCACGATTTTCATACCCAAAGGGGTCTTTTCTATCCTTATGTCGCTTATCCCGTACCTGCTGAATCTCTTGAAGAGGTACTCCCTTGCCGTCTCCTCATTCACCTTACTCGCAACTATTTTTTTTGGTAACATATCACGTCTCTGCCTTTAATTTACTATCCTTAGTGTTTTTATCCTTTTTTTCCGGTTTTTCACCCGTCTCCGATTTAACTTCCTTCTCTGCTTTAACTGGTTCTTCCTTTTTTTCTGTTTCTGCCGCCGGCTTAACTTCCTCTTTTGCCGCTTCCTTCTTTTCTTCAGGCTTCTCCTTCTTCACAGCCGCTTTTCTCTCCTGATCAATGAGTGAATAAACCGCAAGGTTTGTCCTTTTGCCGTGCCTGTATATGGCACCGCTTGAAAATCTGGGATAACCTCCCCGGCCAAGCAAATAACCGCTTATCACGACCTTTGACTCGTCAAAACCCATATTTTTTATATTTGACTTCAGCTCTTCCAGGATTGATATCACCTGTTTTGTGGCCTTCTGCGGAAAACCCGCAGGCACTCCGTGTTTATGCCCCTTGCTGGGATATTTTCTGAAGGGGATATAAGCCTCCTTTAAAAGCACTTTTTTAAGCAATTCATTCGCCTTTGAGAGCTGTTTTCCCTTTACTGCTTCCATTATCTCATGGGTGTGCTTAAGGGATATGGGCATGCCTTCTCTTTTTGCCAGTACTTTTGTAACCATATCAATCACTTAATAGGTACGAATCCGCTTGAACGGGTAGCTTTCATACCCGGCGAACCGTGCTTTACCTGTTTGGTAGTCAATGCAAATTCTCCCAGCCTGTGGAAAACCATCGAGGGTTTTATTTCTATCGGTACAAACTCCTTCCCGTTATGTACCTGGATGGTCAAACCCACGAACTGGGGAAGGATAAACATCTCCCTCATATGCGTTCTTATCGCCTTCGATTTCGCGGCCTTCTTTTTCATATTTGCGAGGAAAATCTTTTCCTCCGGCGAGAATCCCCTTTTTACTACCCTTCTGAAGTCTGCATTTGCAATCTTTGCCAGCTCTTCATTGGACAGCTTGCTAAGCTCATCAATCGTCTTTCCTCTGAATTTGTATTCTTCCATTTATCTGATACCGGTTCTCTTTGGAGCGATCGCTCCGACTTTTGCCCCTGGTGGGGAATTCCTAGCCGAACTTTTTGACTTGTGCTGCGTGCTTCTTCTTTTACCGCCGAACTTGTGTTCATAAGCATTCATTGCGACCGCCGCATTCATTGGCCAGTACCTGCTTCTTGCCTTTATAAGATGATATTTATTGCCTGCCTTGTAGAAAGGTTTCTCCTTCCTTCCGGAATTTGCTATTTTTCCAACAATGGCCCTGCAATCGGATTTTAATCTTAATATCCTGCCGCTTGAAAGGGATAATGCAACGTCATTTCCGGTGTTCTCCACTATCCTGGCGCTGTTTCCGCCAGCTCTTACAAGCTTTCCGCCGTCCCCGGATTTCAGTTCAATGTTATAAACATTGGTACCAGCCGGTATATCTCCCAGCTTCAAAACCGATCCGTCCTTTACAACGTCGTTTTTCAGGTATGTTATTATCATACCTTCATACGCACCTGTAAACGCGGGAAGAAACACTTTCTGTCCGTTTTCAAATTTAAGCTGCATAAGTGGTGCCGTCCTGTACGGATCATGAATCAACTTGATGACCCTCGCGTTCATTGAATCGGCAAGATTCGGCAGTCTTGCTTCCCCTATGGCATTGAAGTCATTAAACCGGAAGACCCTGCTCTTTCCCCTTCTTCTTGACCTTGGTACTTTCATATTTATCGAAATTATACACTACTTATGTTTTTTACCTTTATATATATTTTTATCCTTTTTTTGGATAAAATATAATAAATACCACACACTTTATTCTTAGATAATGAAAAAGAACGCATTAAAGCTTTTCGGAAAGGAAGTAGTAGGGGAAGCAGAAGGGTTTGCGAGATTATGCAGTGAAGGAAGAAGATGGGGAGGGAACGCGCTTCTTATTATACTGGACGCGTGCATGGACAGCACCGGCTTAAATTACTTTACCGTCGTAGTGCCGAGAGTCAAAAAATTCCGCGAAATTTATACCAAAAACAGAAAAATCGTGAAATGCTCGGATTTTGGTAAAATAAAAAGAAAAGAGCTTATGGACTTTTTCGGAAATGAGAGGGTCTGGAACGTAATGAATGAAATATGCAGATTTGTATCCGCAAACAGCAGTGGAAAAAATGAGATCAAAACACTTAAGGATTGGGCGGAGAAGGCGGACCCTTTAAGATTTAAAGAAGACGAGATAGGCGGAATAAAAGGAGTGGGAATAAACACTTTTCAGTATCTGCGGATACAAAGCGGAGTAGATACAGTAATGCCGGATAAGATAATACTGAGATGGATAAACAGAAATTTTTGGGGGGTTAAAACACCGCATGATGGAATAGCAAAAGGGAGGGAAATTGCTGACAGATTAGGCATAAGCCAGACAGCGCTGTGCTGGGCTATATGGATAAAAGAAAGCGGGGAACTGAATCGCATATCGGTTGAATGATAATTATATAAAATAAAAATAACTTTCTCTCATATGGACATAGACAAAATAAATTTCATAAAAAAATCGTTTGTTGTTTTTGAAGGAAAAAGCGAGAAGCTGCTCATTTACCGTGAAACTGGCAGCAGTGATTTCAACTTCGTTTTCAAATGCCCGAAGTGCGGGGCCGATAACGACTTTAAATCTGAGCTTGTAACGGAAAAAATCAGAGAGAGCGGAAAAACAAAGGAGATGTATGTATTTAACTGCGGCGAATGCGGCCAGAGATATGCCGTTCAAAGGCTGAAGCCACCGAGAGGAAACTCCAAGTAATATGACTCCATTGAAGGATACAATAATAAAACTCGTAAAAGATTTCGGCATAAAAGGCGACAATGAAAACGGACAGAACTTTCTTGTCGATGAAGACACTCTTGCCAAGGAAATAGGCAGCGCTGAATTAAAGGAAACAGACACTGTTTTGGATATAGGTGCGGGATTCGGCAGCATAGAAACCGAAGCAAGAAAAATCTGCCACATTATTGCGGTCGAGAAGGAAATAAAATGCTATTCATATCTTATAGATAAATATGAGCTGGATCCGAATGTTGAGATAATAAACGCCGATGCGCTGGATATGGTATACCCTAAATTTAACAAGATAATATCGAATCCGCCGTACAATATCGCAGACCGTTTGCTTGAAAAAATTTCTTTTTATGATTTTGACACGGGAGTGATGATACTGCCGAATACGATAGCGCAGCAGCTGCTGTCCAAAAAAGAAGACACAGTTTTTTCCGCGGTGCAGAAGATATTCTTCGATTTTATTGAAATTACCGAAGTGACAAAAAATGCGTTTTATCCTGTACCCCGGGTGACAAGCAGGATGATAAAGATGACCAAAAAACAAAATGGTGTAATGCAGGAGATATTCCGCAGAAGGGAGATGACGCTAAAAAACGCGATAATAAACGGACTGATAGCAGTAGAATACAAAACGAAAAGGGAAGGCAGGACGGAATTTTCCGGTATCCCGGATGAAATAAAGAATATAGGTTATAAGGAAGTCAAGAAACTCACCGTGAACGAAATAAAAATGGTGGCGGATTACTTTAAATAATCACTTGCCCTGCTCGGGCATCTTGACGCTTACGACCCTGCTTACTCCTTCGTTGTTCATCGTAACGCCGTAGATTACGTCGGCATTTATGAGAGTGGTCTCATTGTGCGATATCACTATAAACTGCGATGACACAGAATACGCCTTGACCAAAGCGGAGAAGTTGCCGGCGTTTATGGAATCAAGTGCTGCGTCTACCTCATCCAGAACATAGAAGACCGCATCGGTATATTTCGAGAGGGCCATTATAAGGGAGATCGCAACAACGGAAAGCTCCCCTCCGCTCAGACCCCTCACATTTCTTACTTTCTTATTGGGAAGATCTATGGCGATGTCCAGTCCGGAGGAGAATACATTTTGCGGGTCTTCCGGGACTAGTTCGGCCTTTCCGCCGGTTATGGAATTGAAGACCTTGGTGAACATCGTATTTATGTCCGACAGGGTTTTCATGAACGATTCGAGCTTCTTCTGCTCTATCTCGGATATTATGGCCATTATCCTGGATTTTTCCTCGTTCAATTTCAGGAGCTTGCCCTCGAATTCATCGTATTGCTGCTGCGTCTCGTTGAAGGTTTTCACGGCCAGCTCGTTTATGGGACCGAATGAACTTATTTTGGAGGTTATGGAGTTAAGCTCCTTTGTTATTCTCTCAAGCGTTTCTCCCTCCTCTAGCTGTAAACTCTCCACTTTATACTTTGCGTATTCTTCATCCGCCGTCTCAAACTTTACCTTTAGCTCCGCTTCCTTAACCTTTAATGCGTTCAGCTCTGAGCCGACCCTCTGCGATTTAGAATACACTTCCTCTCTTTCTTTTTGAAGACGGCTCACCTCGGTCAGAAGCTCCGTCCTTCTCTTTCTGAGCATGCTGAGATTATTCGATTTGTTTGAGAGTTCACCCCTCGCCTTCTCGTATTTTTCCCGCGTATCCTTTATCGCGCTTTCGACCTCACCTATGTCCTTTTCAAACTTTTCCCGCTCCCTGTTCAGCTGTGAATACCTTTTTTCGAGATTGTTTATTTCCGACAGCAGAACAGCGGAGAGTTTGTTGCCTGAAGTTGCAACCTTGACCTGCAGATCGCCCACCTCTCTTTCAATGGATTCTATCTCCTTTTTATGATCCGATATTTGGGGTTTGTTCTTTTCCAGGTCCGCTAGCCTGGATTTCAATTCAATGCTTTCATTCTCCAGCTTTCTTATGTTCTCTGATATTTCGGATTCCGTTCCGGTAAACTTTGCCCTCTCCTGCATAAGCTTAGTGATCTGACTTCTGGTTTCATCAAGGGTCTTCTGCTGAACTTTTATCTCGGTCATAAATGAATTCAGCGTCGATTCTTTTTCGATGATCTCCTCTTCATATTTTTCCTTTAACCCTGAATGCTCTTCCATTTCCAAAGTTATTTCAGAGATTCTCTTGTTTATGTTAAGGACATTGGGCACCTCAAAATGTCCGCCGGAGACGGTTCCGGTCTTCTCGAAAACGGTGCCGTCCCGCAAAACCATCCTGTATCTGTTTATCATCCTTTTCGCGGAATCAAAATCACTCACTAAGACTGTATCTCCGAATATGAATCTCATCGCATTTGCGTACTCCCCGGAGAAATGCACAAGGTTTATTATATAGTCTATGACTCCGCTGTCGTCTATTTTGTTAAAGCTATAGCTGCTTTTTACCGCGGTCAGCGGCACAAAGGTATAAAACCCAAGCCTGTCGCTTTTCAGCTTTTCTATGCACTCTCTGGCGGTCTCCTCGCTGTCTACTATTATAAAGTCGCTCCTCCTCCCTATCGCCCTTAAGACCGGTATCATGTACTCCGCGTTGTTAAGCGAAAAAAGTTCGGATACCGCACCGTGTATTCCTTTTATGTCCTTTTTTAGCCGGTTTACGACCTCTATCACCCTGTTCTGTGACGACAGCAGATTCCTCTGGTTGAATAGGTTCTCCCTCAGCAGATAAACCGAATCGGATTCCTTTTTCACCTGCGCCTTCAGCCTGTCTATCTCTGGTTTCAACGCCGAGAATGAGAGGGTTCTCTCTTTTATTTTCCTTTCAAGCTCATTCCTTGATTCCTGCAGTTTTGTGAGCTCTTCCTCTATCTCCGATACTTTGGGATAATCTGCCAGTATTATCTTTTCCTCGTATATCTTTTTTTCTGTATCATAAATTTTCTTCTCGAGAGCCTCGTGCGTTTTAAGGTAATTCTGCGCCTTTGAATCGCTTTCTATGAGAAGGAGTTTTCTTGAGTTGAGCTGCCTTATCCTCTCCTCAAATTTATCTTTTTCTTTCTCTTCGTCCTTTACCTGCGTCTTCATCTCTTCCTGCGACTTTGAAAGCTCTTCTATAGAGGAAAGAATGTTTTTAAGCTGTTCATTGTCATTCTTAAGGACGGCATTCAGCCTCGCCAGCTCGGAATCGAATTCCTTCGCCTTGTTCTCCGCATCGAGTATCTCCTTCTCGCCCTCGGATTCGGCCTTTGTGTTTATCAGGTCTATCTCCCCGTTTATTTTCTTCGTCTTTTCGTTTATTGCCTCTATTTCTGCGGCCAGGGCTTCATTTCCCTTCTCTATCTCCTTTAATTTCCCGGTTATCGCCTGCAGTTCCTTCTGCGAGGCCTCTCTTTTTATCATTGCCTGTTTTGAAAGAAGACCCGCCTGCCTGGTCTTCAGCTCCTGGAACTCAACCGCCCTGTTTTTCTCCTTGTCCAGCTGGGCCATGAGCTTTTGCTTCTCGTTCAGGATAGTCTCTATTTTCGAGATATTGTCCTCCACTTTCTTCATCTCGTTCATGGCCTTGCTTTTTTTATCCTCGAATATGCTTATCCCCGAGATGTCATTTATGAGGTTCATCCTGTCCTCATTCGTTGAGCCTATTATCTCCAGAATTCTCCCCTGCGGTATTATGTTAAAGCCGTCCTGCCTGAATTTTACAAGTGCGAGTAGGTTAAGGACTTCTTCCCTGGTGGAAGCCTTTCCGTTTATCCTGTAGACGCTTTTTCCGTTCTTGTCCACTTTTCTGCTGATCGAAATCTCTTTTTCTGCCGTTCCTTTGAATTCGTTCTTCGAATTATCCAGTATTACATTCACCTTTGCGTGCTCGGCCTGTCTTCCGTTTTTTCCGCCGTTGAATATTAAATCGGTAAGGACATCACTTCGCATTTCTTTTTTCGAGGAGCCGCCGAATACGAAGAGCAGCGCGTCTATGATGTTGCTTTTACCCGAACCGTTTGCGCCGGCGATTGCGTTGAAGCCATTAATAAAATCGAACTTTATGTGTCCCGCAAAGGATTTAAAATTATCGAGTTCTACCTGTTTGATGTAAGTCATAACTAAGTATCTAAAAAAATTTTTAATATTAAATGCTAACTATTTCCGCAGGCTTCAAAAGCTCAGTCGACGACGTGCGATGATACCAGCTTTCTGATCCTTTCCGGGAGGTATTTGCCCTTTATGTGCAGCACGACCTCGTTGCTGGGGTGTGTCTCATCCTCGTTCTCTGTAAAGATAAAAATTTCGTTTGAATCCACTATGACAAACCTTCCTATATCCAAATTTGTCTTATTTAGTTTTCCGAACTGCTTTATCTCGTTCATTATGGTTTCGTTTACGTCCTTCACCGGTGCATAAATATGCACCGTCACGTTATTTGCCTTGGCTTTTTTAAGCGCCCTCCCGAGCGAGTTTATTTTCTTCTCTAGAGACTGTTCGGTCGTTATAACTACTATCTCGTTCTTCGCGGAACCTATACTTTTCTTTATCCTGAAGTATATATTATCCAAACCCTGGTAGGAATTTGCGACCTTGCCTTCCTCCACGTATTTTATCCCTTTTGTGTAAAGATTCTGCAGATCCGTAAGAACCGCGCTGTCCTTCAGCTTATTCAGCTTCTCAACCTTCTGCTCCAGCGATTCCTTTGCCTTTTCCTCGAGTTTTTCTATAAGCTCCTGTGGCGGTATGGCCCGGTAACTTATTGGTTTGCTTAGGTCTCTGACTATAAAACCGCCGTTTTCCAGTGAAACCAGTATGTCATACGCTCTTGACTTTGGAATATTGGCGATCTCGCTCAACTTGCCGGAGGTTGATTTGCCCTGTGAAAGAAGAGCCAGCCATACCTTTGCCTCGTACAGGTTAAGACCGAACATCCTCCTTACTTTTGCTATATAATCTTCACTAAACGACAATGCCATGATATATCACCTACAAACTACTAAGACTCAAACAAGTATATAAATCTTTCTTTTTCACCAAAAATAAAAGTAAAAAAAATAAAAACCCAAATGATCCTTATACCCTTGCCCTGAATACCCACATCGAAAAGGCGAATACGATTATTCCGATTATAACCTCAAACAAGGGGTATATGTAAGTTGACGGAGCTGTCGTAACGGTCTTGTAGAAATAACCACTAAGAACCGCTGCTGAGATAATAGACACAAGGCCAAATACTATAAGGACTACTCCCAATCCGAACAGTATCAAACCGATCCCTGCATCTACTATTCTTTTTTCTTCGTCAGCAAACTTTACATTAGTTTTTGCTTTCATAATAGACCTATAGTTTTATTACTTAAAAAGCTTTTTTTCCGTTAAAATTGGCGGTAAAACCGTCACTAAACGATAAATACTTTAAAGGACTATAAAAAGTCATGGAGGAGGAAAACTGCATATTCTGCAAGATAGCCGGCAAGAAGATACCTTCGAAAGAGGTTTATGAAGATTCGCTGGTAATGGGCGTGCTGGACATAAACCCCGCTTCAAAAGGCCATGTCATAATCATACCTAAAAAACACTATAACAACCTGTATGAGATACCGCAGGACGAATTTTTAGGGTATGTGAGCGTGGCAAGAGCAGTAGGATACGCCATACTGCTGTCTCTCGCCCCCAATAATGTGGAATTACTCTATACCAAGGAGCTTACAAAGGGAACTGTTACTCCGCATGCGCTTATACACCTGCTGCCGAGATATGACGATGACTCGATAAATCACGTATGGCAGCCGCAGAAACTGGAGGAAAGCGATTTTACTGCAATAGCGAACGCCATAAAATCCGCGATAGAGAGGGTAAAAACGACGGAACCAGTTAAACCAGAAAAACCCGCTGTGGAAGAGGTTAAAAAAACGGAAAACACGGTAAAGGAAGAAAAGCCGCCGCAAACCATAATAAAGAGAAAGGTCGTCGTCTTTTAATTTCCTTCATACTTTACGGTCTGATTATCCTCCTTCTTCAACTCTTCCTTGATGGTGTCGGTTATCTCCTTGAATTCCTTCTTTTCGACGTCGAAATAATCGTAAAACGACGGGGTTATCCTTATCACTTTCCTGCCGTCTTCTACTGCAGTTGAAACAAGGCCGCGGGACTGGAGTTCCTTCACGTGCTGGTAGGAGATGCTTCCTCTTTTTTTGATAAGATCGCTCTGCTTGATCTTTCCGCTCAGGACAATTAAACTAAGAGTCATGAGGACGCCCCTGCTCATGTCAGTCCTTAAAGTGTCCTGTACCAAATGCAGCAGATCGCTCCTTAATCTCATTCTGTACAGATTTCCCTCCGTCAATATGTAAAAGGCGCTTTTCCTCTCCTCATATCCTTTATTAAGAGAATCTACTGCCTTTTTTATTATGATCGGATCTGATTTTGTGCGTTTCACCAGTTCATCCAGACTTATTCCGTCCCCAAAGGAAAATATCAATGCCTCAACGTATTCGTTTATCTTAGCCATATCATTCTATTGTTTTTTTATCAATAAAAACCTGGGCCATATCGCTTTGTATACAGTTCCTGCTCCCGTCTAACTTTTGACCCTGCTTTTTATGTATATCTCCTGGAAGGGCTGCTCCTGCAGCAGCTCCACCTTGTTCATGTTAGATATGAACAAAAGCGGCAGAAGGGTATAGATTACTTCCTTCCTGTCGTTTTTCTTGGCTATAAGTTCGGAGAATGCCACCACTTCTTTAAGGCCGAAAAGTCTTGACAGTTTTTCAATAAGGTATCTGATCCTTTCTTCTATCTTGACTTCCCTCAGTTTAAGTTCAAAGTTTATCTTCTGCTTGCCGCTGTACCGCATCGCATCCCTTATGGTGTTTATCAATTCGGTAAGGGTGATCTTTCTGCTCCTGAAAATAGGCAGTTTTGAAGTGACCGTTATGTCAAAAGGCACGGCCTTTATGTATCTCTGCTGGCTTTCATGCTCTTTTTTCCTGTTCAGCTCCAGCATTTCCCCTATGACTGTATCTGATTTCATCTTAAGGAGAATTGCTGCCGTGTAAACAAACTTGCCGCCAAAACGGAAATCGATCTGGTTTATCCTGGAAAGAAGCGCGGCAAATCTGTCCGCTATTTTTATGAGGTCTATATCCATGGGATCCATCTCCTCCTCCCTTATTATGGTGGTTATAAGATGCTCCCAGCCAAGCTCATCGTTCAGTATAAGCTTGTATATATCCTCATGATCCATTTTAACCGAAGTAGTTCAACTCCTTCGCCTTCTCCCTTTTACTGTAAAGTTTCTTCGCCATCTCTTCGTATTTCTTTGCGTCGTCCGGACTCAGGCTCGGCCTTACAATTTCCAGCGATTTTTCAAAGTCATCCCTTGTAACCTTGGTCGCTGCTATGTTGTTTCTGAGGGCGTTCATTCCCGCTTCCTTTGTAAGCCTCTCCAGGTCTGATCCGACATAGCCTTCGGTCTTCTTTACAAGGTATTCTATAAGTTCTTCCTTATCCCCCTCTATCGGCATTCTAGTGAGATAAACCCTGAGTATGTCCTTCCTTCCGTTTTCATCCGGCGGCGGCACGAACACTATGTTGTCAAATCTGCCCGTTCTTAGTATCGCAGAATCGACCTTGTCTATCCTGTTTGTAGCACCTATAACAATCACGTTTTTAAGCGGCTCAATGCCATCCAGTTCTGTTAGCAGCTGGTTAACAACCTGTTCCGTTGCATTGTTGCCCTCGTAATTAGAACGTGAGGAAGCTATACTGTCTAATTCATCTATGAAGATTATTGAAGGGGAGACCTGCCTTGCCTTGTCAAAGATCTCCCTTATCCTCTTCTCGCTCTCACCGACGTATTTGTTGTAGATTTCCGGTCCCTTTATAGCTATGAAGTTTGATTCAGTTTCGTGCGCTACCGCCTTGGCAAGCAGAGTCTTGCCTGTTCCTGGAGGGCCATAAAGCAGTATCCCTTTCGGGGGAGTTATGCCCACTTTTCTGAACGAATCAGGGTGCTTCAACGGCCATTCTATAGCCTCCTTCAGCTGCGCCTTTACTGCATCCAAACCGCCGACATCTTCCCAGCCGACGCTCGGCCTTTCAACAAGGACTTCACGCATCGCACTGGGCCTTACGAACCTGAGGGCCTCCCTAAAATCATCCATTGTGACGGTAAGTTTTTCCAGGACGCCCTTGGGTATGTTTTCCCCCTCCTTTACATTGAGTTCGTTTATATTTCTCCTTATAACGTTCATTGCGGCTTCCTTTATGAGCGATTCTATGTCCGCGCCTACGAATCCGTGCGTTATTTTTGAAATGTATGCGAGGTCTACCCCCTTGTCCTTACTCTGGTCCAGGGGCATGTTTCTCGTGTGTATGTTAAGTATCTCAAGCCTTCCTTTTTCATTCGGAACGCCGAACATTATCTCCCTGTCGAACCTTCCCGGTCTACGCAGCGCGGGATCTATCGCATTCGGCCTGTTCGTCGCTGCTATCACGATTACCTTTCCGCGGCTTTTCAATCCGTCCATCAGCGTAAGAAGCTGTGAAACCACCCTATGCTCCACTTCCCCGATGCTTTCTTCTCTTTTGGTTGCGATTGCGTCTATTTCATCTATGAATATTATGGAAGGAGCGTTTTTCTCCGCATCATCGAATATCTCGCGCAATTTCTTTTCTGCGTCACCTACCCACTTGCTCATTACTTCCGGTCCGTTTATCGTTATGAAATGTGCTTCGCTCTCGTCTGCAACGGCCCTCGCAAGCAGCGTCTTGCCGGTTCCCGGCGGACCGTATAAAAGCACCCCTCTTGGAGGCGTTATGCCCAGTCTCATGAAAATCTCCGGATGCTTTAATGGTATTTCTACCATCTCCCTTATCTTTGAAACCTCGTCGGATAACCCACCGACGTCCTCGTAACTGACGTGCTTTACCCTCGCTTCTTCGGAAAATTTAACCGGCTCAGGAGAGACGTTTATGTCCGTGTTTTCGGTTATCACCACGAAACCTTTCGGAGCGGTCGAAGTGACAAGAAACCTCAGTTCGGAAAAACCGAACTGAAACGAAGGAAAAGCCGTGTTTTCAAATATGCTCATTATATCGTCACCGAAGAAAGAGGCAAACGAACTGTGGCCGCCGCTGCCCAGTGTTATTATATCCCCTTTCGAAACGGCCCTGTCCAGAAGAAGCTTGCCGATAAGGTTCTCAGCCCCTCTTATCGAGACATTTGAAAGCGGAGAAAGATTGACGACGTCCGCCTCAAATACCTCCGCTTTTCTAACTATTACGTTCTCGCCTATTGCAGCTTTTGCGTTCTTTCTCGTTGTACCGTCCATCCTTATTATGTTTAAACCCAAATCACCAGGGTGTGCTCTATCGACCTTAGCAACTGTCTTTCTGTTTCCCTCTACCTCTACAAAATCACCCGGCCTGACCCCTATCTGCTTCATCCAGGCGGTGCCTATCCTCACAGAATTCTGCCCTATATCATCCTGCTGTGCTTCCGCAACTTTTAGGCTTATCCCTATCTTATTATCCTCTTCCATATCACTAACCTCCTAGAACGAATACGCTCTTTTTCAGGTATTCTACATTCCATTTTTTTATAAAATTCTCCGCTTCTTTTGCCCTGCTGGACGGAACGAATATGGCGCTTTTTGTAAGCCGTCCTCCTCCCAGGGTTTGAAGCAGCCCTTCCTTTCCTCTTCTGCCGAGTAAAGCGTAATTAAACAGCATTTTTTTGCTCTGCTCCAGTCTCGTAAGATCGTAAAAGATTTCTGTTATCTGGTTAAAGCCGAATTTGTTCAGGAAAGGCTCGTTATCGAATACGCTCACCGCATCCATCAAACTGGAAAACATCTTTTTCTGGATCAAATCCATCATGTCCAAAAATTCGACGTCTTTCCCGAAAACTTTCTCTATCTTATCTTCATTGTCTTTGTTATCCTCCTTGAGGATAATATATAGTTTATTGTTCTTTTCTATTGCATCGAAAAGACAGTCGATTACGTCGTCCGGTATTGAGTTTATTTCCATATGTTTACGATAAACCATATGAAAGAACTAATATAAATACTTTTCTGTATTCCACCCTTTTTAAAGCTTTCGTTTCTAAAGGCTTTGCTAACAAAGTAACTTAATTAGAAAACTTAGGAACAGAATTAAGACCTAACATTTTAGGTTATTAAAGTTTTAAGCTAAAAACTTTAACACATATAAAGTGATTAAAGTAAGTTTAAATAAATCTTTAATAAAAAAATAACCAATTAACCTCACAGCCTCCTTCACCAGAGGTTGTCACTTCACATCTCTGAACTCGCATATCAAATAAATAAGTATTTATACTTATTCTGCTTATTATACTTAGGTGATATGTATGACAAATATGACATTGGCAGTTTCGCCGGAACTGAATATGTTAATGAAGAAACATAAAGAAATAAAGTGGAGCGAGGTCGCTAGGCAGGCATTGCTGGAAAAAGCGACGGAACTGGAACTTATGGACAAGATTTTAGCAAAGAGCAAATTAACTGAAAAAGATGCACTCGAGATAGGCAATAAAATCAAAGAGAACATGGCAAAAAGACACAGGCTATGATTTTAGTTATCGACGCGAACTGCGTTATTGCAGCCCTTATAAAAAACAATAAGTCCAGAGAGATAATTATAAGCCATAAATTTGATTTAGTTTCACCGGATTATTTGCTCGACGAGATAAATAAATATCTGTAGTTTATGGCGAGCGAAAGGTAATCGAGACTGGTTATAGAATTTTATTGGTGGGATGGTGCCAGAATATAAAAATGTTAAGATCGTATCATTTTAGTGTTTTTCCAGTTATCTATGTAAAAGTCTTTTTTTAAGTACTGATAAAACAGCAAAGCTTAAAAATAGAAAAAAACGTAAGATGCTATGGTAGTCACAACTGATGCAGGCGCTCTATATGCCATAGCCGCTGCAATAGCAATAGCGGGCGGTTTAATCGGTACCGGAATGGCACAGCAGGGAATCGGTGCGGCCGGTATGGGAATAATCGCCGAGAAACCTGAAAAATTCGGACAGGTTCTTTTCTTCTTTGTAATCCCTGAAACACTCTGGATAATCGGTTTTGTACTGGGTTTGATCTTGCTGTTACAGATACTGTGAGGCATATTAGAATATGAGTCTTGAGAAAATAACCGAACACATAGAGAAAGAGACGAATACAAAGATAAAAAAATTAATAATGGAAGCTCAGCTTAAAGCCAATAATTATATTAAACAAGCAAACGAAGGAGCGGAAAGAATAAGAACCGAGGGCAAAAAAAAGCTTAAGGAAGAAATTGATGAAAGAGACCGGGTGGAAAAGGCAAATATGCTTGTGGAAAGCGAGAGCATAGTCAAAAAAGCCGTAAGCGATGCATTTAAGGAGAGCATGAAAAATCTTTACAGCGGAGAAAAAGATTTCAGCAGGGAAAAGGAATATGAAAAAGTTATTCAAACAATGATAAAGACCGCAAAAGAGAAGCTGGGCCCCGATGCGGTAATCTACATGAACAGCGAAGATTTTGAAAGATTCGGAAAAAAGGAAAAGAACGTGAAAACCTCCAAAAAACGCATATTCGGGGTGTACGCAGAATCGAGTGACGGAAGATTATCCGTTGATTTGACACTGAACAGGATAATACAAAACGCGGAGGAAAGCATAGCTCAGGAAGTCTTAAAGAAAATAACTAGTTAGAATATGGATTCAACTTATGCTGGAGCTTACGGTCACATAAAAGCTCTCTCCCTGGACCTTTTAAGCAAGGATCAGATCAACAGGATAAAGGAAAGCAGTAAGGACGAATTTATTGCCATTCTAAGCGGTACCAATTACAAGCAGGATATAGATGAGGTTTACAACAGATACAGGGAAGAGGATCTCATCGACATCGTCGTAAACACGCATTTCTTAAGAAACTGCAAAAACGCGATTATGTTGCTGCCGAGCTCCGGAAAAGGTTTAATCCGGGCATATCTGAGCAAGATAGACATAGAAAACATAAAATTGATACTTGCGGCAAAGCTTATCGGAAAGGATCTGCAGATGACAGAAAACATGCTCACCATCAACAGGGGCTTTCCGCTGGGCATACTAAGCCCGATGCTCAGCAAGGACGAATACTCGAACATAATCCAGCAGAAGGACCTCGCAGAGGTGATAAACTACCTGACGAGATATGACTATGGGAAGGTACTGCTTCCGTTTTCTGTTTCCGCGGAGCTGAGCAGGGATGTCTCCGGGATGGCCACCGCTCTGGATGTAGAGTATTACAACGGCCTGCTCAAGGCCTTCAAATTCTACAACGGGAACGAAGGCCCCATACTGAGGTTCATACAGAGCCAGATAGACATAAGGAACATAATGACGGTGATCAAGGCGATAGAAATGAACAAAACCGTGGAGAACATCCTGATAAAAGGAGGGTCAATTAGCACTGAAAAGCTGGCTGAAATGTCAAAGATGAGAATAGAAGACGCGATAAAGGATATACCATTCGACCTGTCCGAGGCTCTGGAACTCTACAGAAAAGAGGGACTGGTCGCTAATTTTGAGGTGGAACTGAAAAGGCAGTCGCATGACAGGTATCTGCAGATCTTCAAAGCAAGTTCTATATCCCTTGAATCCGTCCTTTCCTTCATAATAGAAGCGGAGATAGAGAGAGATATGATAAGATTAAACTGGTTCAAGAAGTATTATAATATAGAAAAAGAGGTAGTTAATATCGGATATGGAATTTAGGAAGATAATTTTCATAGGAGACAGAAGGGACGCTTTAGGACTCAGACTGGCGGGAATAAATGATTCAAAGACCTTGAATGGAAAGGAAGCGCTCGAAGAGGTCATACGCTTGATAAAAAGCAAAGAATATAACCTAATAATTACAGAAGAAAATATAAAACAGCATGCAAATCAAAACGAATTAATGATGATAAACTCTTCGGTGGACCCTCTCGTATTGCTTATACCAAACGAGAATTTAGAACTGGGCAAGGAATCGATAGAGGGTCTGGCCAGGAGAGTACTGGGGGTGGACATAACAAAATTCAAATAATGGAAGGAAAAGTAATAAGCGTATCTGGTTCGGTTGTAATTGCGAAGGGATTGGATAATCCTAAGATGAATGATATCGTTCTTGTCGGAGACAAATCTCTTGTGGGGGAGATAGTTAAACTCGACGGGGAAAACGCGATAATCCAGGTTTATGAAGACACCAGCGGATTAAAGGTAGAGGAGAAGGCCATTGATACAAACGAGCCTTTGTCCGTTGAGTTAGGCCCCGGTTTGATAGGATCCATATTTGACGGGATACAAAGACCGTTGGATAAGATCCTGGAGAAAGAGGGAACGTTCATAGGAAGCGGAGTAGCCGTAGATTCGCTGGACAGAGAAAAGAAATGGCATTTCAAACCCAAAGTAAGCGAGGGCCAGGAACTAGATTATGGAGAGGAGATCGGCGAGGTAAAAGAGAGCTCGCTTATAAAGCACAGGATACTTCTGCCGCCCGATAAAAAAGGAAAAGTAAAAAAGATAGCCGAAGAAGGAGAGTACACGATTGAAGACACGATAATGGTTTTGGATAACGACGGAAAGAACGAAAACATAAAGATGATGAACAAATGGCCGGTGAGAACTCCCCGTCCGGTAAAGGAAAAACTTCCTCCGTTCATACCTTTGTTGACAGGGCAGAGGGTAATAGATACGATGTTTCCGGTAGCCATGGGAGGAACTGCAGCGGTTCCGGGGCCTTTCGGATCTGGTAAGTGCGTAACCGGAGATACGCCGATTCTTTTAGGGGACGGAAGCATAGAAACAATAGAGAAAGTATATGAAGAGGCGTTATCAAGCGGCAAAATAGAATATCGGGATGAGAATGAAACGCTGATTAAACTTGATTCTCCCCTAAAAACCTGTTCTTTCTACGGTGGAAAAGTCGCTGAAAGCGCATCAAATTTCATATATCAAGGAAAAAGCGATTCTGTATTAAGAATAAAAACAAGAACTGGGAAAAAAGTAAAGGTAACGCCTATTCATAAGTTATTTAGACTGGATCCGGACGGCCAGATAAGGGAGACACCCGCTAACTCACTGAAGGAAGGAGAGTATATAGTTTCTATAAGGAAATTTAAAACGAATGGAACAGATCAGGATATAGACGTTTACTCACTGTTTGCAGAGGCCCGGGCAAGCGATGAAAGCATCAAGGCAGAACTTAAATCGCTGGTAAAAAAGAACAGACAGAAGGTAATAAAGAGCGGTTTGAAAGAGGATATCATAAACCAGATAACCAGAAATGAAAATAATCCCGCACCGAAAATAAAGTGGATAAAACAGGCTTATGATGCACTCAATATAAAGTTACCGCGGATAAATAAACTGAGAGGAGACAGAAGGGGCAATATAGTAACTATTCCCGATTACATGTCCGAAGAACTGGCGGAACTGCTTGGGTTTTATGTAGCCGAGGGATATCTGAGGGGAAAAACCACGTTTGTATTCACCAATTCAGATGAAAAGCTGCTTAATAGGGTAAAGTACCTGATAAAAGAGGTATTTAATTTAGACAGTAAAATCGAAAGACCGAGAGATAAAACTCCGAATGTACTGGTCAACAGCGTAATATTGGTCAGCTTTGTGAAAAAAATGATAAACGCTAGATCTGCTACTGATAAATACATACCTACAATGATAATGAAATCAAATGACAAGATTATATCCGCATTTTTAAAGGGCTACTACCTGGGAGACGGCAGCTATTATAAGGGAAATATAGAATTATCCACCGCAAGTAAAAAGTTATCGATAGGACTGTCATACCTGTTGACCAGGCTGGGAATACTGCATTCCCTCAGTACAAACAAGAGCCTAAGCGAAAATGATAGAAACAGGATATTTATAAGGAACATAAATGAACTTAAAAAATTCTATTCGAGCGTAAAATCCGAAGAAAACGAATACGAAAAAATTGAGAAAATCAAAACATATTGCAGTTCAAAAGGAAATACTTATACCGCGGTGGATTTAGTTCCATTGAAAGGACAGACTGTACAAGATTTATATAGATCCTATTCCAGCTACAGCGAGCTGAAATCAAACGGATTAGAAATAACCAACTACACCGGCGGAAATGAAAAAATGAGCGTCAATTCCTTTAATAAATTTGTACAAACTCTTTCGGTAAACCACTCTAACGTCTTGCAGATACAACGGCTAAATTACCTTGCAAAAGCACTGGAATTTGTGTACTTTGACAGGATAGAAAAGATAGAAGAAATTCCGGGACCTTTTGATGTATATGATGTTGTAACTCCTGAGTTTGGCAGCAATTTTGTCGGGGGAGAAGGAGCCATTCTTCTCCATAATACAGTAATCCAGCACCAGCTTGCAAAGTGGTCCGACGCGGATGTGATAGTGTACGTTGGCTGCGGTGAGCGCGGAAATGAGATGACTGAAATACTGACTACATTCCCTGAATTAAAGGATCCAAAGAGCGGCAGGCCGCTGATGGACAGAACCATCTTGATCGCAAACACTTCAAACATGCCCGTTGCCGCTAGGGAGGCAAGCATCTACACCGGGATAACTATAGCAGAGTACTACAGAGACATGGGTTACAACGTAGCCGTGATGGCGGACAGTACTTCCAGATGGGCCGAGGCACTGCGTGAGCTTTCCGGCAGGCTGGAGGAAATGCCCGGTGAAGAGGGTTATCCCGCTTATCTTGGCAGGAGGATCGGAGAGTTTTATGAAAGAGCCGGACGCGCAAAACTTCTCAGCGGAAAAACAGGCTCTGCAACTATAATAGGAGCGGTTTCTCCTCCAGGTGGTGACATATCCGAGCCGGTATCGCAGAACACACTGCGAGTGACAAGGGTTTTCTGGGCATTAGATGCAGCGCTGGCGAATGCTAGGCATTTCCCGTCGATAAACTGGTTGAACAGCTACTCGCTTTACACCGATGGATTAGATGCATGGTACAGGAAGAACATAGCGCAGGACTGGCCGGAACTGAGGGGCAGCGCTTTGGCGACGCTGCAGAAAGAGGCGGAGATAAATGAGATAGTGCAGCTGGTGGGATATGATGCTTTACCTGAATCTGACAAGCTTATTCTGGAGATTTCCAAAACGTTAAGGGAGGATTACCTTCAGCAAAACGCTTTCGATGAGGTTGACACCTATGCCTCGGTAAGCAAGCAGTATAAAATGCTCAAAATTATAATGCAGCTATTTGAAACGGAAAAGGCGGCATTAACGAGAAACATTACAATGGAAAAACTCGTTTCCCTGCCGGTGAAACAGAAAATAGCAAGGCTGAGATACACAAAGGAAGAGGATATCGATAATGCAATAAAGGAAATAGAAAAGAACATAGAAGAAATAAGCAAAATGAATTCGGAGAAATAAAATGGAAGGCATTGAATATAAAACCGTTGAAAAAGTGACCAATGTACTTTTGTTTGTAAGGGGCGTGAAAAACGCCTCATACAACGAAGTAGCTGAGATAGAACTGGAAAACGGAAGAAAGATAAACGGACAGGTGCTTGCGACAAATGAAGACGTGACCATAATACAGGTATTCGGAGATACGAGCGGGATGAATACCGAAGGCACGAAGGTCAGATTCAAGGGAAGCACGTTCAAGATACCGGTGAGCATGGACATGGTCGGAAGAGTATTCGATGGTTTAGGCAGACCGAGGGACGGCGGAATTCCAGTTTTCAGCGACGAAAAGGCGGACATAAACGGAAACCCGATAAATCCATACGCAAGGGAAGAGCCTTCTGAATTTGTGCAGACGGGGATATCGGCGATAGACTGCATGAACACTTTAGTAAGGGGGCAGAAACTCCCGATATTCTCAGGATCGGGTCTGGCACACAACAAGGTTGCGGCGCAGATCGTAAAGCAGGCTAAGATACTCTCTGAAAAGGACGAGTTCTACGTTGTATTCGGCGGTATAGGAATAAACAGCGAGGACGCCAACTTCTTCGTGAATGAATTCCAAAAAAGCGGCGCACTGGAAAAGTCAGTGGTATTCCTGAATCTTGCCGCGGAGCCTTCAATGGAGAGGATAGTGCTGCCCAGACTCGCGTTAACTACAGCAGAATATTTAGCGTACGAAAAAGGAGCGCACGTGATAGTGATACTTACGGATATGACGAACTACGCGGAGGCTCTGCGTGAAATCTCTGCCGCGAGGGACGAGGTTCCGGGAAGAAGAGGTTATCCCGGTTATCTGTACACTGATCTGGCAAGCCTTTTCGAAAGAGCGGGAAAAGTGAAAGGCAAACAGGGGTCTGTAACACAGCTTCCGATACTTACCATGCCGAGCGATGACATTACGCACCCTATTCCTGATCTAACGGGCTACATAACCGAAGGTCAGATAGTATTAAGCAGGAGCATGGACAAAAGCGGGATTTATCCCGGCATAGACGTACTTCTTTCTCTTTCCAGATTAATGAACCAGGGAATAGGAAAGGATTCTACAAGAGAGGACCACAAAGGGGTTTCGGACCAGATGTATGCGGCCTATGCAAAAGGCAAGGAACTGAGAAGCCTGACAGAGATCGTCGGTGAGGATGCACTGAGCAGCATAGACAAGCAGTACCTTAACTTCGCGAATGAATTTGAAAACCGCTTCCTTAAGCAGGGCTTTGACGAGGACAGAAGCATAAATGACACGCTGGATTTAGGGTGGGAGCTATTAAGCATGATAGACAAAAAGGAGATAAAGAGGATAAAGCCTGAATTTATACAGAAATACGGAAAATGGAAGGAAACATCAGAGTAACCAGAAGGGAATTGATCGAGACAAAAAGAAGGATTAAAACCGCAAGCAGAGGGCTTGATCTTCTTAAAATGAAGCGATCCTCGCTGATAATGGAGTTCTTCGAGCTTGTAAGACAGATTGAAAACATGAAGGCGGATCTGCAGAACACCATCATGAAAAGCAGGGAGAGCATAGAGATCGCTGAAGCTCTCAGCGGAAGGATCACGATAGAAAGAGTCGCACAGGAACAGAGCGAGAAAACCGCCGAACTAAAGGCAAGAAACGTGATGGGCTTGGTAATACCGAACATAAACATAAGCCAGAACATTGATATACTGACGAACAGCGACAGCCTGACCATACCGACGGCGGTTTACGACGCAAAGAACACCTATTCCTCTTTTCTTTCTATGCTGATAGAGATAGCGGAGAAGGAGACCGCAATGAGAAAGCTGCTGAACGAAATATACAAACTGAACAGGAGGACGAATTCCATAGAGAATATCATAATACCGCGGTGGAAGGAAAAAATAAAGTACATAAAACAGAGCCTTGACGACATGGAAAGAGATCGTTTAGTTTCAATAAAATTCATAAAGAGGTTAAAAAGCTGATGGAAGGGATAGAGAACCTAAGGAAATTAAAAGAAAAAGAGGAGGAATCCGAGAGAAAGATAAGGGAAGCGACCGAAAGGGCGAAAAAGATAGTCGAAGAGGCAGAGACGAAAGGAAGGGAGATCATACTGAAAGCAAAGGAAGAAACCG
>JAJZXE010000004.1 GCA_021802505.1 Nanobdellota archaeon | reverse complement strand
CCGCGAAGGATTTTAACATAAGTTATATAAACGGATCATATATCGGAATATGCAAGGCGTATATAGACGCAAAAAAGCAGCTGTACGCCGCGCTGTTCTCAAGTAAAGACGGAATAAAATGGAAATACTGGGGTATTCCTAAGATAAACGGAAAAAACCAGCCGCCGATTTTTGCAATAGACGGAAAAATATTCGAATTTGGCAACAAAATAATTTTTTTGGGTTCATCGGGGAATTTCTTTAAAAACGGGCTGACTGCCTCCGACAGAGTCTGCGGATTTGAGATAGATCTTAAAAAAATGAATTTTAATACGCTATTTTCGCAGAAATGGAAGATCGGATCAAAATATGAAAATCCCGAGTGCCCGATACACACTTACTGCACGCCTGTACCGGATTATAGTAAAAAGGAATGGAAAATAGTGATAGAGGCCATAGATCCGGAACACACACGAAAATTGGGGGTATTTGACGTAGTAGACCATGTAATTATGTACACCTCGAAATTTAATGGAGCGCTTTAAAAAATATAATATAAAATCTTCAAATAATGATATGCGGACACAAAAAATCAGGACTGTTACGGATGATAGGCTTGTTATGGACGGACTTTTATATAAATCAGAAAATAAATCGGATACAATTGTAATAAATATCCACGGGACCGCGGGAAATTTCTATGCAAATGATTTTATTAAAGCGATGGCATCCGGTTATACGGATCAAAGCATAGATTTCATGCCGGTAAACAACAGGGGACATGATTTTATAGCGGAGATAAAACGGGCCGGAAAATTAAAATCAAAAACGATAGGATATGCATATGAAAACTTTGAAGACTGCATACATGATATAAAGGCGTGGATTAACTTTGCTGCGGAGTTAAAATACAAAAACATAATATTACAGGGACATAGTCTGGGGGCAGTCAAGTGCGTATATTATTTACATAAAATAAAAGACAAGCGCGTAAACGGACTGATACTCGCATCGCCTCCAGATATAGTAGGATTAATTTTAAAGAGAAAAAAGCCCGTCAAGTTAACTGGCAACCTGCTGTTAATGAACAGCAGTGATTCTCTTCAGGTGGTATCAAAAAGAACCATGGAACAGCTAGGACGCGAAAACGGCCCCGCAGATATATTCAGTACCTACTCTCCGGATAAAAAATCTGTTCTGGGGGAGATAGGTATACCGATATTCGCGTTTTTTGGCGATGTAAACGAGGCAACAACGATGAATTCTGAAAAAGCCCTGGAGATATTACATGAGAAGGCAGAAAGATGCAACGATTTTACATACAAGGTCTTTAGGGGTGCAAACCACGTATACCTGAATAAAGAAAAAAGGGTGGCGGCCGAACTGGCAAAATGGATCACCAGCCGTTACCAATGAACAATATTCATCTGCCTTGTTTTAAAAAAACACCATTTTTGTATATATTATACTTGTTAAGTTTAAACGAAATTTTTGACCCGACTTCTCTCGGTTTATTGCCGCGCAGCACTATCATACTGCCTTCCTTTGTCTCGCACAGCCAGTAATTTATATCTCCCGCCAATTCATTAGTAACAAGCTTTGCACTTAAATTTCCCCTGTGTATGGATGCCCATTCCGGCCTGAAACCCCAGCTGATTGAATCGCTTTTCTTTATAAAACTCATCGGGAAATTGCCTATAAAATCCCCCACCCATTTGTTTTGGGGAAAATTATAAAGATTATCAAAGGAGTCTATCTGCTGGAATTTACCGTCATTTAATACGCCTACCCTGCTGGTTATGTTGGAGGTTTCCCGCTGGTCATGCGTAACATAAATAAACGTGCTATTGAGTTTTTTTTGCAGTCTTTTAAGCTCCTCTCTTGCGGTGAACCTGACCCTCGCATCCAGGTTGGAAAAAGGCTCATCGAGAAGGAACATTGAGGGATCGCGGACCAGTGCACGCGCCAGAGCAACCCTCTGTTTCTGGCCGCCGCTTATCTTTGAAACGGAAGATGAAAGAACTTCGGATATTCCAAGCAGCTTTGCAGCAGACCTTACTTTTTTATCTATATCAGCTTTGTTAAACCTTGCAATTTTAAGCGGAAAGGCGATATTGCGGTATACATCCATATTTGGATACAGGGCGAAGCTTTGAAAAACCATTGCGATGTTTCTTTTATTCGGGGGTAAATTCGTTATGTCTTTTCCGTCTAAAAATACCGAACCCGAATCCGGCTCTTCTATTCCCACGATTATCTTTAAGAGCGTACTTTTTCCGGTCCCGGACGGGCCTAAAATGGCAAACAGCTCCCCTTCGTATACTTTAAGATCTAGATGATCTATAACCGCTTTTTTGCCGAAAAATTTTGTTATGCCCTTTAATTCCAATTTTATTTTCTTCTGTGTCATCCGGTTATGCCTCCAGTAAGATATATCCCCCTTATGTATTTCTGCAGTACTATAGTTAAAATAATTACCGGTATTGAAACTACGGCGGCAAATGCGGCGGCCTGTATCAGACTTCCTTCCGTTATGTTTATATAAACTATAACCGGCAGAGTGGGTTTCAATGGGGATAAGATTACGGCAAATGTAAATTCGTCCCAGGAAGTCAGCCATGAGAGTAAAAACGCCGCAGCCACGCCCGCTTTAGCCATGGGCACCAACATTGTGTATATGGTTCTAAATAAGCCCATCCCGTCGACTCTTGCCTGGTTTTCCAAATCCTTGGGTATCGTCCTGAAGGAGCCAAGCAATATAAATGTAGCAAGTGGCAGGGTAAACAGCGACTGGGCAAGCGCCAGCGCCAGAGGGCTGTCAAACATTCCCGCCTTTATAAACTCGACCGATATGGGTATTGCTATTATAAGCGCGGGGACTAAATTGGCTATGAACAGGAAAACCATTATAAGATTGCCGGTTCTCCTATTCAGTTTGCTTAAGCCGTATGCTGCCGGTATGGCTATCGCAAGGGTTATAGCCCCCACCATAAAAGCCACTTCCAGACTTTTGAACAAAGGCCCAACAAAATTATACTGGGTTAATGCGCTTATGAAATTATTAAGGGTCAATTTCACCGGCAATTGAGAAGGTAAAAGCTTATCAAGAGTGACAGTTGTCGGAGAAAACGAAACGAGTAGCAGGATATATAACGGATAAATAAAGAGTATGGCTACGAGTATTGCAACCGCATACAAAACGATTTTTTTAATTTTGTTGATAGTTTTTATTTCCATGGCATTTAATCGGTTAATTCATAGGCCCCGACAAGTTTCTTTCTGAACACTACAATCAGGGCAAAACCTAAAACGAATGCAAACAGTATAGTCGCAGAGGAAAGCGAATAATACAAAGTAGCGCTGGTGGAATAAAATTCATAAGTCAACGTGGTAAGCAGCGGCGGATTATAGCCGAACAGAATCAAAGGTAGGGCAAATATGTTAAATTCCGCTATACCCCTGACTATTAAAGCAATCGTAACGAAATCCGCTATATTCGGTAGAGTTATGCTGAAAAATCTCCGGATGGGGCCCGCACCATCCACCGCCGCGGCGCTGTAAATTTCCGGCGGGATCTGACTCATACCTGCGAACAGTATCAGTGCTATGATCGGAACGGTCTTCCATGAATCCGCAAGCATTGTCGTAAAAAGCGTCATGTAGGTATTAGCATACCAGTTTATGGCGTGTATCCCGAATAAGGCTAAAAAAGAGTTTGCATAACCGCCCACAGCTGGAAATATAAGAGAAAAAGTATAGGCTGAAACGACGGTCGCTATCCCGAATGGTATAATATATATGGTAGAAAATATCGCCTTGCCCCTTAAAGTTTTCGTCAGTAACGTAGCTATTATAAACCCTAAAGTAAATTCGATAGCCAGTGCTCCGGCAGTCAATATAAAGGTGTTAATTATGGCTGAAATAATTCCATAATGGCCTAAAGCAGTAAAATTTTCCAGGGTCAATTTTCCGGTAGAGGGTGAATGAAAACTCTGGAAAATGCCCGATAATGCGGGATAAAAAGAGATCCCGACGAGATAAAATATCAGGGGCAAAATCAATAATACCGGTAAATATTTACGTTTTATTCTGAATCTCATATAAGATAATTTAAAACCTAATTATATAAAAAAGATTTAAGCGGCTTTCAGCGGAGTGAAGTAACCACTTTCATACTGATTAGCGTAGGTAGTATTATAATTGCTTACCAGGTAATTGTACATAGCAAGATTCTCGCTGTTCAAAATAGTCTGTATGCTGCCAGCGGTACATGTTGAGGAAACACAGTTTTCAGTGACTATTTTGGTGAAGGCATCATCTGCCAATGCATCCCATTCTGTTATCCACGCAACCGGCGGCCTGAAGAACGCACCCTGGTTAAAAGCCGCCAATATTGAATTTTTTGTAGCAGTTGTATTGGTGTAAGTAGCATTGCTAGTGTTGTATACAACTGTTCCAGATGTTGCTATTGATTCATAATTCGGAAGTGATCCCGGCCACTGATAATCAAAGTAATTATATTCATTGTTATTAAGTCCTTTATATGATGCCCAGTAATCATGCGTGTAAGCTGGAGAGAAATACTTACTTAAGTTGTACATGTAATAATAGGCAGCAACGTCTCCGCTGTCATTCAAAACCAGAGGATTACCTCCAGCCTGTACCATCCATTGAAACATCTCAGTAGAAGTACTGGCGCCTCCGTGGCCCTGCATACTTATTCCGCCCAATCCTGCAGAAGTAAGTGCTTTACCCAATGCAAGTAACTGTGTCCAATTTTGAGGAGGAGTTGTAAATCCGACTTTTGCCAACGCAGCAGGGTTATACCAGACTAACGCCAGATTTGCCCTGTAAGGGAGGAAGTATACCCCGTGATAAGTCTGCTTTTCATAACTTACAAGCCCTACCATGGAAGATATCAAATCACTCGGCAGAAGCAAACTTGCATTTGTAATATTATCTAAATAACCGGGATAGAATAGTTCTCCTATTGCCAAATTGTCCTGGGCAATGACTGTAGCGCCGACAGTACCGCTTTGGACCAGTGCTTCCACATCAGTTGTGATCTGATCCGGCCTAAGCTGCACCCAATTGATTTTTATATTAGGGTAAATAGATTCAAATTCAGGAATTAATACACTTTTCATTATGTAGGTGGCGGATGAACTAGCTCCCAAGTCATCATACATGGTAACCGTTACTGCTGGACCATTGTATGTCGGAAGAGTAGTGTTTACCGGATTAGCGGCATAAGCTCCCGTATCTATTGGAGGCCACCCCAGTTTTTCAAGTTGAACCTGCGCCTGAGTAGACAAGAAGAATGATATTACGGTATCAATCGCATTTAAGTTAGTTGCACCTTTTGGAATCGCAAATACATCCCCGCCTATCAAATGTTCAGTATTATTAAGGCCGCTAGGACCCTGATACACGCCTATTGTTGGAGAAGCGGAAAACACCGAAGAAACATTTGAAGGAGGTACTACACTTGTGGAAACAGTTGTGTGAGAGAGATAGCCTACGAAGAAAAATATAACAGCAACTACAACAACGACGGCTATTGTAGCTGCAGAAAAACTAGTTTTTTTCTGAGCCATATTTACAAATAAAGTTAATTATATTTAAAGCTTTCGCCAGTATCTCCTGAAAATGGGCTATTTTAAGTGATTTTATTACTAAACTTGAGTAAAAATATATACAAATATGACTTTTATATTAAGATATCTATTAGATATCTTATGAGAAAGGTCGACGTGAAGATAGCGAATAAGGTAGAGATAAAGAACGTGAAGGCGTTCATGCTCAGGAAAGTCACTAAGTTCGGCACGTCCGCAAAGGTGGACTGCCCGAAAAGATACCTCGGAAGGACTGTTTACCTCGTGATAATATGAGCATGGACGAGAAGACGCTTGCCAGGGAGCTGTTCAAGACGACCAAGACCGTCGACCTGTTCGTGGACGTGGCGCTGGACCTTGACCGGGAAAAAGCGCCGTCCGGTTTTCATTACGACAGGGACCTGCTAAAGGCAGCGATGGCGAACACCTACGTCGAGACGGTCGGGGACAAAGCCGACAGTCTGCATCTGGCGATAAAAGCGGTTGATGTGGAAGACGTCTACGGCAGCTACCTGAGAAGTCTTAAGATCGTAGGGAGCAGGATAAACCTTAACGAAAGGGAGGTCGTCCTGGCTTTTGATTACACAGACGAGGATTTCTACGGCGAGATCGGCGGAAGATGGATCCACGGATGGACTGGAGAGAACGCCGTCACCGGAAAGTTCAAGTTCCTTACCTGTGCCATGGTTGGTTACGAAAACAAAGAGAAGATACCGCTGTTGACGATACCCGTAGAAATGGGCGGATTCATGGCTAGAGACGTGCTTTTCTGCCTTTCGCTGCTCAAGCCTTTGGTCAAGTCCGTCAAACTGTTACTGTTCGACAGAGGGTTCTATTCGAAGGAGCTGCTCTGGGCTTTGAGCTCCGCAAACTATCCTTATCTGATGTTCGTGCCCAAGAAGGAGAACGTAAAGGAAGAACTGGAGAAGATGGAAAAAGACCAGAAGTTAAAACTGAGACATGCGTTCGAGTTCACGGATTCGAACGGCGAGAAGAAGGAAGGGGAGACTACGCTCGCTCTGCTCAAGAGGATAGTTGATCCTTCTAACGGAAAGAAGTTCGACTGGTGCTTCGCTACCAACGTCGACGACGTCGACCTTGAAAACATCATCCAGACTTACAAGCAGAGATGGGGCATCGAGACAGGTTTCCGCGTCCAGGACGAAGCTACGATAAAATCCAAGTCCACTGAGATCAAGATAAGGTTCTTCTATTTCGTCTATGAACAACTCCTGCAGACGTTATGGAACGTGCTGTACAAACGGGACATGAGCTTCAAGAGCTTCGTGATAGAGCTTTACGAAGCAAGCAATGCTAAGGTAAGGAAAGCTGAGAAGAAAGCGGGATGACGCGCCTGCCGCCGCATCCGAAACGGCGGCATCGAAACGAACTTAAACTTAGCGGCGTCCTATTTTTTTCCCTCAGGCAGTGTAAGTCCCATTTATCAATGTTATAAATTTATAAGGAGATACTGCTCGCTTTTAAAAAATCGTTAAAAATCTCTAAAATAAGCAATTCTTCCTGTTGATGTTTTCTGCTGCTAATTAAATAAAGTTAATGTGTAAGAAAGGACTCAAAACATAAAACCAATAAACAAAGAATAAGTTAAACATTAATTATTTTTTAAACATGTCAGTGATGGCAGTTATAAAACTCGCGTGCACAAAGCCCTGCGGGAAATTGCCTGTGAAAACTTTGTTGTGCACATCTACATCCTCTCCGATTAAATTGTTCGGCCCGGTTATGCTCTTCACGTTTTCAAGTACTTTTACTGCATCGTTATCTCTGTCCATCTTTGAATAAACCGAAGCAAGCCACATGGAACAGAGAACAAAAGCATGATTTGCTTTTCCCAGTGGATCAAAATTATACCTATAAACAAATCCCTTTACAACGAGCGTTTTTTCAATTATTTTAAGGGTTTTAACGAATATCGGATCAGTTACACTAACAAAACCATAAAGGGGAAAAGATAAAGCAGTTGCATCGACTTCGCTGCTTTTTGGGAACGTTACAAAACAGCCATCCCTGACGCAGTTTGACATTATCCATCTTTTTATTTCATTCCTAGTATCATTCCACCGGTCATTCCCGCCCAGCATCGTGACCATGTTTCCCGCGCTTTCCAGAGCCGACCATATCATCACTTTTGAATGTGTGTATTCGTGGTCTTCCGGCTTTTCCCATATGCCCGAATCCGCGAGCTGCCAGTTGTCTGACAGCCAGTCTGCGATGTATTCTATGGCTTTAATATGATTCTGTATGAATTCCTTATCGTTAGTAACATCAAAATAGCTCTTTACCGCGTATAAAAACTCTCCCTCTATATCCAGCTGGATCTGATTGGTCGCACGGTTGCCTACCCTCACCGGTTTAGAGTTCATAAATCCCTGCAGAGAGTCTATGTATTTCTCGCCGTAAATTTTTGTACCGTCCGCCTTATACAGATTATAGAGCGGCTTGCCGGAATAGTCGATCATGCTGAATAAAAATTCCAGGGCCCTCCTGCCGTCTATTTCCAAACCTGCATTACAGAGGGCGGAAGCCATTATTGAAGAATCCCTCACCCATACGTATCTGTAATCCCAATTCCTGTTCCCGCCAGGGTCTTCTGGCAGGGAAGCCGTAGGGGCGGCTATTATACTGCCGGTCGGAGAATAAATCAAGCCGAGTATCGTAAAAACGGACGTTTTAAAAATAGAATTAAATTCCTCCAATTTGCTGCCGCTTAAATTCAGTTTTATCTTCTCCGTATATGAGCCCCAGTAATTTATTGTAGATTCCAAAGCCTTTGACATGTTTGCCAGAAGATTGTTTTTACCCTCCAACTCGTAGACTTCCGCGGATGGATAATAGGAAAGCATTATCTGACATAACCCGGGACTTATCTCCCAGGTGTAATCTCCCTTTTTCTCGTATACCCCGTTTATTTCCAAAACGAGTCTTCCCTTTCCGTTCTTGCCGTCAAATATTATTCTGCCGTCGTTTTCTGAATAATTAAAATTGTTCTGGTTTAAATTGAACAGCGGCTTGAAAGTAAGCTGCATTTTAATCTGTGAATTTATATTCCTTATGAATATTGCTTTCCCGGGTATCAAAAAATCGTCGATATCGGCGCTTCCCTCTATGGTCTTAAAGCTTGTATGCAGAACATTCGGTGCGGTATACTTATGCTCGGATGAAAATTGGACCGGTGGACTTAATCTGAACCTGCCGCCGTTATTTTCATCCAGTATATAAGCGATTGGCGGATCGGAATCAAACTTTGGAAAACAGAGCCATAATATGTCTCCATTCTTGTCTATAAGCGAGCTTGTCAGCTGGTTGCTTATAAATCCAATATCCTTAAAATCCGCAAAGCTTAAAGGCATTCAATAATTAATCCTACTTAGATATTAAACTTTTCATTCAAGTATTAATTCTATTTATATATTATAACTAGTATGAAAGTAAAGGCAGCCATCCTGGAAAAAACCGGAAAGATAGGGGAAAATCCCCTGAAGATAAAGGAAATTGATTTACCGGAACTAAGAGACAATGAATTGCTTATAAAAGTAGATGTGTGCGGAGTGTGCAGAACTGATCTGCATGTGATAGAGGGAGAGCTTGACAACAACCTAAAAAATGTAATACCGGGACATGAGATAGTGGGTATAATTTCCGGAAAGGGCAGGGAAGTGAAAAATTTAAACATCGGGGAAAGGGTCGGCGTTGCCTGGCTCTACAACTCGTGCGGAAACTGTGAATACTGTTTAAGCGGCAGGGAAAACCTGTGTGAAAACAAACAATTTACCGGTTTCTCGAGGAATGGCGGCTATTCTCAGTATATGATAGCGGACAGCAGGTTCGTATTTCAGTTACCTGTTCAGTTAAAAAACGAGGAAATTGCGCCGCTGCTATGTTCCGGAGCGATAGGCTACCGCTCCTTCAAATTAGCTAATGCTTCGCCGGGAAGCACGCTTGCAATGTTTGGATTCGGCGGTTCGGCTCATTTGACACTGCAGCTGGCAAAGAGACTTGGTTATAAAGTGGTAATAGTAAGCAGAAATGAAGAGCACCTCAAACTCGCCGGTGACTTAGGAGCTGATTTTACGCTTTCTCCGAAGGAAGGGGATATTTATCAGGGTTTGAAGGATAAAGATATAGAGAATGCGATAGTTTTTGCGCCTTCCGCCGTACCTGTAATGAATGCATTAAAAATAATAAAACCGGGTGGCAGGGTCGTAGTATCGGGGATACACATAGACGGTGAAATAAAAATAGATTATGATTCGCAGTTATTCCATGAAAAAACGCTGCTCTCCGTAGAATCGTACACACGGGAAGACATGCGTGAGTATCTAAGACTCGCGGCGAACCTCGGGATAAAACCGGTTTATGACCTCATAAAACTAGAGGATATAAATTCCGCCCTTAATGACCTTAAGAAAAGCAGGGTAAACGGCGTAAAAATCATAAAATTTTAGATATTTAAATCATAAAAGAATAAAAAGACAATGGAAAAACAGGAAACGAGGGGGTATAAATTAGAGGATATAATAGGCTCTCCCCTGATGATTTCAAGCGATAAAAACACGAGAATATACGGATTGAACGTAAAAGGAAGAGCGGTTGATATCTCCGCTTATTCGGAAAGCGAGACAAGAAAGGGTTATTTTCATAAAGTAGAAGTGGAATATCTGCCAAGCTCGATGTACCTGATAAGCGGCAGCTGCACGTGTGAATCCTTCAGGTATTACGGTATGCCGTGCAAACACATGCTTAAAGTCAGAAATGTATATATAAAAAATAAAGACAAACTCAATAAAGAATAGAAATTATTTCCTTTGGCAGCACGTCCTTTATTTCCCTCTTCTCAACGTCCCTTTTTATCAGGTTTTTCGCTGAATCGCTGTCTATTTTATCCAAAGAAAACAGCTCTTTAAGGAATTCTGTGCCTTTGGAACGTTTATAGGCAATATCCAAGAAATTAACATATTCTGAAACATAGTCGCTGCCGATCACGTCCAGTGTCCCAAGCAGATCTCTTTTTTTGACCGAATACATATTATCCAGTAAATAAGCAACGGAATCGGGGAAATCGTACCTGCTTATCATTTCCACCGCTTTCTTATAAAACGATTTCCTGTCTTTTTTGAGACCTTTCTTGTACGACACTATTTTATCGGCTATATGTCCAGGATAACTAAACTTTGAAAGTCTGCCCTCCAAATAGGAGGCTTCTTCAATTGACATACCTGCCGACAAAAGCGTTCTTTCCAGGTATGAATCAGGCTTAGTTTCCATTTTTTTTATAGATTAGAACGGATATAAATACTTTTAAAAAAATAAGGGGGTAAAAAACCCCTAAAAAAAAGTTTTTTTACTGATTGCCAGAAGTCTCGTCAGCCTTTTCTTCGCTGCCGGCAGATTCACTGCTTGGCTCCTCAGTTATTGCAGCCTTGACTTTTTGCATAGTCTCATCTGAGATCTGCTCCATGCCATGGGCCTGCTTGCCGTGTTCTGCAACCTTAGGCATAAGCTCGTCCATCGTCCCAGCTTCTGCCGTAAAATCGCAGTCAAGGCCGGTTGCTCTGCAAGAAAATTTGTAGGCCATAAAACCACACAGTATTAAACAGCTCATCACTTATAAGTGTTTGCAATTTTTCAAACAAAATGCTATAGTATTAATCGGAGCAGCCGCAATTGCATCCGCACCCGCAGCCGCATTTTTCTTCTTTTTCTTCTTCTGCCATACCAGAGTTACGCTGAATTAGTATTTATAATTTTATTTTCTTGATTTGACGGCTTTTAAAAAAGACAAAAACAGGGGAGCGGGCTGCTCTATCCTGGATTTTAGCTCCGGGTGTGCCTGCGTAGCCACACCGAATCCATCTTTCCATTCTATTATCTCCACCAATTTTCCGTCTCTTGTTGTTGCTGTTATCTTTAACCCGTTTTTATTAAGAATGCTCCTGAATTTGTTATTAAGCTCATACCTGTGCCTGTGCCTTTCCGAAACTGATTTTTTACCGTAAGAAGCGAAGGCTATCGAATTTTTATCACTTATCACCATCTCCCATGACCCTAGACGCATGGTGCCTCCTTTCTGCGTAACGGAAAGTTGAGACGGAAGAATATCTATAACATTGTATTTTGTATCCGCATTGAATTCCGTCGAGTTTGCTCCCTTCATGTTGCATGCGTTTCTTGCAAATTCCACAGTCATTAACTGCATACCCAAGCATAATCCCAGATAAGGCAGTTTATTCTCTCTTGCATACTTTATGGCGGAGATCATGCCTTCTATGCCTCTTTTACCGAAACCGCCCGGAACTATTACCCCGTCAACATCTTTTAAAGATTCTTCCGGACTGTTCCTTTCCAGCAGCTCGGACTCTATCCATTTTACATCAAGATTGACGGATAACCTGCCGGCTGCGTGCATTAGAGCCTCTTTTACGCTTACGTAGGAATCTTTCAATTCGACGTATTTACCGACTACTGCCACCGTAAATTTTTTACCGTCCTTTCTGATTATGTTATCGACATTTTCATTCCATCTTTTAAGTTTATTCAGGTTTATCCTCTTGTTATCCGCATCAAATGAATGCAGGAGTATCCTGTCAAATTTCTGGTTTATAAGATACAGGGGCAGTTGATACGGTGAATCCATATCCGGATCGTTTATTATACGATCCTCTGCGAGACTGGTAAACATGGATAGCTTCCTTTTAATGTTCTCATCCATCTCCCCATCTGTCCTGCAGATCAAAAAATCAGGGTTTATACCCACGGCCATTAAAGCTCTGAACGCGGACTGCGTGGGCTTTGTTTTCTGCTCTCCGACGGTCTTTAACCTGGGAATATATGTAACGTCAATGAAGACGACCTGCTCTTTCAAGGAAAGCTGCCGCATAGCCTCTATAAAATATCCGTTTTCCAGATCGCCGACCGTGCCGCCGACTTCTATGACCACGAAATCCAGTTTGTTTTTAGCTGCGAAGTTTTTTACCTTCTGCTGTATTTCGTTTGTCAGGTGGGGGATAACCTGCACATCTTCACCTAAGTATTCCCCCTTTCTTTCTTTTTCTATTATCTCTCCGAATAATTTTCCTCCGGTTATCGACGAACTGCTGGTCAGACTGCGGTTGAGAAAACGTTCATACGTTCCAAAGTCCATATCGACCTCTCCCTTGTCATCAAGAACAAATACCTCGCCGTGACGGTATGGGTTCATCGTGCCGCAGTCGTAATTAAGATAGCCGTCAAATTTTATCGGGAGAACCTTAAAATCGTACATGTCCAAAATCTTCATTATGGATGAGGATACGACGCCCTTGCCCAAACCGCTCATTATCGATCCGAGAACAACTACGAACTTTGTCTGCATTTAATTTAACTTTCTCCCCCTTTTTATATTTTTCCTGTGAAATATCCTGGTTTTAGCACAAATATGACGGCAACCGAATGCAGGACAGTTAAAAAAGAAATCTTCAGCTATTACTAGGATTAGCAGTGATACTTGAGGCTGATGAAGGAACGGAGTTCACTGAAGACAGTACAACACCCATGTATGTAGTGCTATTTGTATAGATATTTTTTTCGCTTATAACAGTAGATAACGGCAGACCGTATTGGGGTGAGATACACAAATCAAGTGTAATATTCCCGGAAGCACTTGAATTTTGCATATTCTCCTCATAACATTCATTGCCGGCTATGCTTTTTTTGCCAGAAAACACTATTTTTGACTCGTCAAATGCTTCAGCCGGCGAGGTAATACTATTCATTGACACATTACTAAAAGAACCCGTAGCTATTGGTACCATTGCTATCGAATCCGCCAGTTCAAAAGAAGATATATTGGACGGTACAGTTACTGTATTACAACCTACCGCCGACGGATAGGAATTCATTGTATCTATTTTTGAAAGTATTGTACTGTTGACTGGCGAGATGTTTGAAATCTGCTCTCTATGACATGCTAGTAACGATGCTAGCTTATAGATGGTTGTAGATGCAACTATCAGCTTTAGCGGAACGCCAGGTATAAAAGATTCATTGATAGGTATCCCTTCGGAATATGCAAGATCGGCCCTGAAAAAGTTGCCATATTTTGCAATAGTGAAACTTGCATTTGTAAAGTTGAAAACAGGCTTAGAAATTACGGTAACTTTATAGGTAAGATTGAAAGATTGTGAGGAGTTATATACATTGCCGGCTGCACTGTACAGCTGCGAGAAATTAGAAGGCGAGGTAAAAGCTTGAGATGAGACAGACGGTGCTGCACTGCTCGGATACAGCTTGCCATAAAAAAGAAAACCTACGATCGTTATTACAATTATTAGGGCAATAACGGCGGGCAGCAATTTATTCATATACATTTAAAACTGCAACCGTTTAAATACATGCCCTAGCCGTCACTATTCCTTAGATGATTAAATAAAACCGAGCCAAAGCAGTAAAATACCTATGAACTCGGAATAGTACAAAAATGCGGGAAAATGCGCAATGTAAAGAGAGCCGGCTATGCTGACTATTATGACTCCTGCTATTATAGACAGCATTTTTTTATTCGGTTTTTTTCTGTATGAAAGCGCCGCTACCAATATAAGGATTATTGCTGCGGGAAATGTCATTATTGAGGAGGATATCACGACCAGCAGCGGTAAAATGCCGAATACGACGTAATTTGTAAGTATGTTTCCGATATTGGAAACAATCAACGAGTAAACGACAAATATCCCTGAAAGAATAAAAAATACGCCGTAATAACTGTAAAACAGCCTGTTTTTAAGAAGCGATACGGAACCCAATGCAAGAAAACTCACGAGAAACGCAACCGCTGCAAGGTAAATTTTAATAAGTACCGCATTGTATATGTTGAACGAGAAAAACACCTCCAAAAGAACACCCGCCGTAAACAGCCACAGTCCTACGGACCAGTAAAACTGGCTTTTTCCTTTTTTCTTAAAAGATTTGTAGGTCATTAATGCGGCTAACGGAACGGTTAAAGCGAGTATCAGCAGTGTGGAAAACTCTATGAAGACTTCGCTCGCAAATAATCCCGACATTTGCTTTATATTGTTGCCGTAATATTTAAACTACACTGTAAGGGAGAGAAGAAGCGAAACAATGGGAATGAACAGGTTATCGTCTATGGGACTAAAGCGTTCCGCGAGCGTGAGTACAAATGCGAATAATGCACCGAATAAACCGAACAACAGCACACCTGGAATGGCTAAGGATGCAAAAAATGCGGCGCTGCCTGCTATCGACTTCTTACCCGGTTTTTTGCCCCCGCTTAAACCGGCAACCGTCGCCACCGGATCGGAGATAAGAAGGGCAAACAGGCCGAGAAAAAGAAGATTAAACCGGGTTATAAAACCCAATAAAAGAAGAGAACCCACCGCCATAAACATGGCGCCGGAGCCGAAGATCACCCCCTCTCTTTCCAGCAGCTCGGTAAATTTATTTAGCTTCCCGCCATAAACAAGCATTACGTGCGCGGATAACATACCAAACAAAACAAGCAGGACAAGCGGTAATCGGTCAAGCAGAAACAGCACTAAAAGGGATATCCCCCCGATTATTATCTGAACCAGATCCCTTCTTAGTTCTATTTCCCTGTTGAGATGCAGAGTTTTTACGGATAATTTTTTTATAAAAAGAGCCTGGACCAACAAACTCAAAGAAAGCAACTGAAGTAAAAAATGCAGCGGCATCAAATTTAAAAAAATGAACGCCAGGATTACTGCAAATGCACAATAAAAATAATATTTTTTTGAAGTGTATGAAATAAGCAAAAAGGAAGAAAAAACACCGATAACAGCGGCATAATAAACATATTCAAATCCGTGAAGGAAGAAATAAACCAGGAAGGAAAGCAGAAAAGAAATAATGAATATGGTGTGATTTTTAAGTTTCATGTAGAATTAAAGAAGGGAGAATTCCTTGTCCTTTTTGTATAGGAAGACTTTTACAAGATCGGTTACCAGAAGAAATGCCACCGCGAACACGCCTATGAAAATCAGGTAATAACTGCTTATACTCTGCATCAGAATCCCGAAATTTGCTATTACCCAGGTTATTGCGACGGCGGATACTATCTGCATCATGACCGGAATGCTCGGCCTTGAGTGGAAAAATCTCCTCCTGGAACGTATTGACAGAAGCAGTGCTTCTATTGAAAAGATAAATGCGGCGAACATAAATGTCTCAAATTCCGTATGACTCAGGTGGAAATAGCTTAATCCCAGATAAGCAAGCACTGCTACCTCGGCTATCGCCATTATGCCGAATATCGCGGCTGCGTAGAGTATGGCTTTTATGTCCCACGTGTCCGGTTTCTTGGAATAGCTTTCTTTGTCTGTAGAGAGAGTGATGCTGCCGATATCGTTTATAAATATCATTAAAATAAGCTGGATAGTCCTAATAGGAAGAAACCTTAAAATAACAAAAGCTACGGAAAGAAAAAAAGCTATCTGGAATATCCTGGTAACTTTGTTTAAGGTGTAGCTTATCATCCTCTCGAATATTGACCTGCTCTCCCTCACCGCATTGACTATCGGCTCTATTCCTGCAGACGTCAGAACGATGGTCGCGGCACTCTTTGCAACATCAGTGGCATTGGAGACGGCGATACCGACTTCGGCCTGTTTCAAAGCCGGTGCATCATTGACCCCGTCACCAGTCATCCCGACGTGATAACCCGAATCCTGCAGAGCCTTCACTATGGTGTATTTATCCTTGGGAAAAATACCGGCAAAGCCGTCGTGCTCTATCACAAGCTTTGACATGGTCTTTTCATCCAGCCCTTCCAGAGATTTCACATCCAAGATCTTATCCCCTATTCCTACTTCGGTGGCTACCTCTTTCGCCGTATCTATGTTGTCACCCGTAAGCATTTTTACCTTTATGCCCAGCGACTTTAACTCCTCTATAAGCTGTTTACTGTCTTCTCTCGGCTTGTCATTTAATGGTATTACACCGATGAAAGACCAGTCCTTCTTACCGCTTAATTTAGCGGCGACAGCGATCGTACGGAAACCCTTTATGGAGAATTCCTTTATCTTCGCGTTTATTTTCTTTGTTTCGCCGGAATCTAATGTGCATCTCTTCATTACTATTGAAGGGAAACCTTTTATCGCTGATATCTTTTTACCGTTTAATACGACGTCGGCCTGCGAAAGCTTTGTGGCTGGGCTAAAAGGTATGAATTTCACGAGTTTATATCCTGATTCCAGTTTTTTGCTGTCATATTTCTTAAATCCGTCTATTATCGCGGTGTCTATCTCATCGTTATCCTCCCTTCTTGATGCGATAGCGCCGTAAAACAGGACTTCCTCCCTGGAGAATTTACCGTAGTTAAAAGGCTCGGAAACCGACAGCTGGTTGCCGGTGATAGTCCCTGTTTTATCCAGACACACGACATTCATAGTAGATGCCTCCTCAATGGCTTCCAGCTTGGTCACGAGTATGTTCTTTGAAGAAAGCCTTTCGGTTCCGTAAGCCATCGCGACCGTAAAGGCGGCGGGCAAGGCTACTGGTACTGATGCCAAAAGGATCAAAAGAGAAAATGGTATTATGGTAAGGATGCTGATGTCTGAAAGAAATGAAACAATGAAAACAACAGCTATGAGTGCAAGATCAATGTAGATAAGGTATTTTATCAGGCGCAGTATGTCATCCTCCAAGTGTATTCTGCCGGAGGCGATCCTGACCAGATCCGCTGTTTTTCCGAACGAGGTTTTGTTTCCGGTCTTCAGCACCAGTGCGGTCGCTTCTCCTTCCCTTACCGTTGAGGAGGAGAATATAATTTCTCCTTCCTTTTTATCGACCGGCAGGGATTCCCCGGTAAGCATTGATTGGTCCACCGAAAGATAATCTCCCTCGATGATGAGACAATCCGCAGGAACTATGTCACCAAGCCTTACCCTTATGACATCCCCCGGTACAAGGAATTTTGCCGGCATTTTTTTCCAGTTACCGTCTCTTTCCACATTGACGTTAACAGACAGCCTGTTTTTCAGCAGTTCGAGTGTATTGTCCGCTTTGAATTCCTCGAGAAAACCGGCTATGCCGTTAAAAAGCAAAAGACCTATGACTATGTACGCATCTATGTATTTTCCCAGAAAAAACGACAGGGCTATCACAATGAAAAGCATTATCGGTATGGGGCCGTAGAACTTTGAAAGGAATTTTTTAACGGGATTCGCTTTTTTATCCGCAATTTCATTGTAACCGTACTGCTCTAATCTTTTGTCTGCTTCCCTTTGCGACAGACCGTTCTTACTCGAAGAGACTTTCTTAAATTCTTCCTCTTTATTTATTTTTCCGCCCGGATCTTTCATATTAATCGCTTAACAACCCGATAAAAAGCTTGTCATCGCCGCGGAATTTCTTTTCTCCGGGCAGTCTCAAAAAAAGATATACTGTTCTGCCATCAAAAATAAATTTGAGAGGCGGGGAATATGGATAAAACGATTGCTTAAAAAGCCTGTCATAACCTACGGATATGCTGGATATTGACCTCTTTTCAACCACCATTATCGGCTTATCAAGTTTTTTGCTGTAAAATTCTATGCTTTCCTGCGTTATTTCAAGAAAACCCGAGTGTTTATGAATGGGTTTCATCGAACTTCTCCCCACTCTGGCAATGATCTTACTGCTGACACTTATCTCCATAAGTTCCCTCTTGAATATCCAGACGGCTTCAAACAGACCCAATCCCCTTTTTATTGAATCATTTATAAATTTCATCCTCGGCGTCTCTCCTCTAAACAGATCAACGATATTAAGTACGTTTTTATCAACCGAAACGCTTGCATTTTCCCTCATAAAAACGGCCTCTGACAGTGCAACTTCATTTAATAATAAAGCAGCTTAAACTATTTAATTATAACAGAAACTCCGCTTCAAATTTATATATACTGAATTATCATCTGTATAATAAAACCGAGCGTGCCTATTATAAAAGTACCTATTATAACCATTATAGAAAGCTCCTTGAATTCCTGTTTCGTGGGTTTTCTTGCCAGGTGCAGTATCCTGCTGTATTCAAACCTGTAATGTCCAAGTTTTGCCTTTATGTTCATAGGATGCGCTTTTTTAAGCGCATTTTTAACGTGATATAAGTGAAATCTTCTCTTCTTTACCTTGTGCTGTTCATTGCCGCTAATATTCTGAGTTTTGGGCTGGACTTTATCCATCTCCTGCGTCTTTTTTATTTTATCAGAAGAATTATCCTGCGGCTTTGTCTGAACGGCTGCAGGTGCAGCAGCAGATTTGTCAGGAACTTCTTCCTTTTTTTCAGGTATCACAACAGAATTAGCGTCCGCCAGACTCTTATTTTCTTCCATAAAATTAACTCAGGAAAGTTATGCCGAGCTCGTCCTCTACCTCTCTTTTCTCCTTGAGCTGCTGATCCTCGGCGATTGATTTACCGCTTATCTGTTTTGAGGTTACTCCCGTTATTATGGCAAGAACCTTTACAGTGTTTTTAAGATCCGGGAATATATGTGCGCCCCATATTATGTTTATATCCTCAGGTAATTTCTGGCCTATAAGATCGACTAGTTTGTTTGCCTCTTCCAGCGTCAATGACGGCCCGCCGCTGACATCGATAAGCATGCCTCTTGCAGAGGATACATCAACATCTATCAGAGGATTGTTCAATACTTTTTCAACTACGGTCTCAAGTTTTTTGTCCTTCGCATCGCTTTCTCCTGTCCCTATAAGAGCAACTCCGCCGTTCGACATTATTCTTTTAACATCGGCAAAGTCGACGTTTATCAGTCCCGGTTTTGTTATAAGCTCCGTTATACCTTTTACCGCGTTCGTAAGGACGTCATCTGCTATCTTTAAAGCGATTGGTAAAGGCAGCCCCGGCGCTATCGCCATGAGCTTTTCATTTGGAACCGTTATAAGAGTATCAACAGTATTTTTTAATTTTTCTACCCCGTTTAAAGCGGCGTTCATCCTTCTTTTTCCTTCAGCCTTGAACGGCAGGGTTACAACCGCGATGGTAAGAGCATTCAATTTCTTTGCGACGGCAGCGGTTATCGGAGCAGCACCGGTACCCGTTCCTCCCCCCATACCGCAGCAGATAAAGACAAGGTCTGCGCCCTGCAATGCTTCCTTTATCTCCTGCTCCTGTTCCTTTGCAGCGGCTTCACCAACAGACGGGTCTGCGCCCGCACCCAGTCCGTTTGTAAGTTCCTTTCCTATGAGTATCTTTTTGTCGGAGGGTGTGCATAATAAATCAGCTGCGTCCGTGTTTACGGCTATAAATTCTGCGCCCTTTATCCCCACTTCAAACATTCTGCTGAGGGTATTATTACCCGATCCGCCCACTCCTACCACTTTGATATTTGCCCTTCTTGATGCTATCAATTCCTCAAGAGACTTATCAAATTCCTTTGTCTTGCTTGCATCAAACTTCGCGCTTTTTATTCCTAAGCTAAGTGAATTATCCGTTTGCATATCATCCATAATTTACCTCAATGAATTAATAGTTTCAGCCAATATATAAATAAATAGGTTAACTCCGGTATAGAAACAGAAAATTAGGCAGAGGCAGCGTTTTCCTACCTGACAAAGAAAATTATCGAGAAGACTGCCAATGCAGAGTAAGCAAGTAAATTTGTATATTCCCAAATTATTGTGCCGGGATTAGAAATTGAGATTAAACCTGTAAGAATATAACCGATTGCTATAAAGACTGCAGACAGCGCTAATAGAAAGAAAGATATGACAGTTCTCCTGTGATTTACAAACAACTTTGCCAGAAATTCCTTGGGCGATTTTTTCAGCGTGTATATCCCGTAAAAAAAGAATGAAAATGCAACCGCATTCAGCAGAAAACTTATAACCCTGTAGTATGCATCAAAGCTGCTGCTGAAAAAAGAAAGTATCATGCAAACCTCTTCATCTGTCTATACCAGCTGTAGATAACGAAAACGAAAACTAATATGGTAACAAGCCCAAAGATATACGAAAGATAGAAGAATACTGCAAATATAAAATTATTCAAAGTAGGAGTACCGACAAATCTCTGCATAATTGTCGCAATCCCGGTCAACAAAAGCATTATTGCGGGATACCTAAAAAGCATTATGTTTTTTTGGGACTCGGTCGGGTTAAGCATAAAAATCGTCAGAGGCGCATTGTCTCTCTTATGTTTTATCAGGATCCTGACTATAGAAATAGCAAAGAAGGCTCCTATAAAACCCACAATTCCGACCAGAAGATATATCACACTTATGATGTCAATCATAATGGATATTATGAAGATACAGTTTAAATAACCTCTATTGTTTTATGATCTCTACAGTAAACTTGTCGTTTATGTATTTTTTAATGTCCTGTGAGATACCGTCTTTAATATAGCTCTTTATGTCGTCTTTTGCAGTAAACTTGACTGAATCGCCCTGAATCTCGACGGAATCCGGTTTTTTACCGGTGTAATGCTCAAATATTGCGGAGCACTTATCTTTATTGTCTTCTATTATGGAAAGAACCTCAATGCTGTATTTTAATTCCTTGCCGGCAAGCGGATGATTATAACTCACAAGGACCCTTCCGCTGTTTATCGCGAGTACGGTCGCCATCCTGTCATCAAGCATTATCATGTCTCCGACAGAGGGATTTATATTGTTGCCCCTGAATACCGAAAGACCATAGGTCTTTATAAGTTTCCTATCGAATTCTCCGAAGCCGTCCTTCGGAGCAACCGTAACCTCATATTTATCGCCGATGTTTTTATTTAAAAGAGAATCGGAGACCGCTTTAAGCACGTAATTGCCGCCAGGAATTACAAGAACCGGGGAAAAATTGTAATCCCCTTTTATATTTTCCTTCTCCGCTACGCTCTTGTCGGTCAAATCAAATATCTGATTGGTGGCTGTTATTCTCCCGACAAAATTTATCATTACAAAATCATTTTCCTTTATCATTACTGCCTCTTCATTTCTATGGATATGAAAGAAACGTTTCTTTTCTTTCCATCCTTATCAGAAAGCTCCTCTGTTCCTATCTCCAGATTGGATATCTTAAGATCCTTCATAAATTTATGCATTGTCACCTGCGAGATATCAACGGCCGCCGAGATTGTGGAGCCTCTTGCTTTTATTATCACCTGATTGTTGCCTGAATTCAGGTGTGTGAGTATAGCCATGACATACGACATTATGGGCTTCTTGCCCACAAAGATGATATCATTTTCCATAATCTTATTTTCTGCAGTTGTAGATATATAAGCATTTGTATCCCTTATCAAAAAACTTAGATTATGGATTGAACTTTAGGGTTTTGCCGCGAAAACTGATGGTTTTTACACCGAGGCCTTTTGTCCTTGCGATTAAATTTCTGTCCTCCGTAAAGACAACGCATCCATTCCTTCTGCAGAAATCGATTATTGTATCATCCGTGTTTTTACCCACGTTAAAATCCATGATATTTATTTTATAGGAGCTAAAAAAGCTCTCTACATCCTTTCTTTTTATTGCAAGAAGTTCATCCATGCACTTTTTCAGGGTCAAAAGCGAGAAACCCTGCTGCAAAAAATCATCAAGAACCCGTTCTAAATCGATTTTCCTGTCAAAACAATAAACCAGTATGTTTGTGTCAACTAATATGTCAGTCATAGATGCTGCCGGAACCGGCGATGGTCCAGACGTTGTTTATCTTTCTGGACAATATTGCATTATCATCTTTAAAATAAGGCAATGACGAATCGCCCAAGTTTATCACCACTCCGTTCGAAGAGGAGGAAACTACGGTGCCTAAAACCTTTGAAGCCAGGACGTTAAGCAGCACCGTTTCGCCTTTTTGCAGTGGTTTCTCAAACTTGCCGGAAATGGCAGTGTATTTAATTGATATCCTGTTTTTGAACATCGGTACGGTTCCTTCCTTTACCGCCAAAGACCCTGCCAGATTGTCTCTTCTTGCGATAGACGGGTCTAAATCTGTTTCTATGCCCACCATCAGCCCTCTCGAAGCAGATTTTTCGTCCCCGAATTCGCTTTGTATGCCGGTGACCTTGCTTTTCAGGGGCTTCCACGAATTCTTTATGAATATTCCGGGATAGATGACTATATTATCGCCCAATTTAAGTTTTCCGGACTTCAATCCGCCACCGATGACACCTCCCTTAAGTTCTGCTACCTCTGTGCCTGGCCGGTTTATATCAAAACTCCTTACGACCACAACCTCTGTTCTTTCGTCCCCATTCTCTTCTGGGATAGTGAATTTTCCAATCTCCTGCATCAGCTGTGTTATATTGATATTCTGCGCGGCAAATACCGGTATTATCTTCGCATTTTCATATCCGTTTTTCGAAAGAAAATCCCTTATTTCATTATAGCTTTCCTTTGCCCTTTCCTTTCCCGCCACGTCTATTTTTGTCTGCGCTACCACCAGATTTTTAACGCCTATTATACGCAGCGCTTCAATATGCTCCTGAGTCTGCGGCTGTGGGCATTTCTGATTGGCGGCTATCACCAAAACCGCACCGTCTACAAGCGTGGCGCCGCTCAACATTATGGTCATGAGTGTCTTATGACCAGGCGAATCTATTATCGAAACCCTGTAATAAAGACTCGCTTTAGAATTGCACGCCTCGCATTTTTCATACCTGCTGAATGAACCGCAGGAACTGCATTTGTATATGAGAAAATGCGCGTAACCCAATCGAATGGTTATCCCTCTCTTTTTTTCTTCGCTATGTCTCAGAGTAGACTCGCTTGTAATAGCCTTCACAAGCGTCGTCTTCCCGTCCGCAAAATTGCCGACTACATCTATCGTTATATCCCTAACCATTAGAAGGTGTAAACAACTGCTCCAAAGATTTTTCGCCGTATTTCGATATCTTTATGTTTATCTGAGAAGTGAACTGACCGACGGTATTGCCCGCGATGCTTTTTCTTAGCCTTACATCGGTTTTATTACCGAGCCCTTTACCTATAAGAACTCTTTTAAGCCCGGAACCGTCCAGATTCTTTGACATTGGCATGCCGGTCATGTAGCTTCCGCCGGTTATACTGCCGGAATATCCGTCCATGCCTATAAATGAAAGATCAAGCTCCTCTCCTATTCTCTTGCCGAACAGCTGGTCCGCTTTCTCGCTTTCCACAGTCTTATTAAAAGACTTGCCCGTTTTTGGATCGTTTATCACTATTTTTATCTCCATAGACTTTATTAGATATGACTATTACTTATAAATAGATTACTATTCAATATAAATAATTGATTTTGAAGATGAAAAAGATATGGAAGTTATTTTTGCCGAATCGAGGTTTAAGGGAAAACTCAGCGATGAATTTGTAAAAAGGATCTATGCGGAGATAAAACCCTACAAAAAAATAAATCTTGTCGCGGCTATCCAGTTCATCGACCAGATGAATGATTTCAAAAGCAGGATTAAAGATAAGGAATTCGTTGTAAAACAATCGCTCTACAGGGCCATGTATCCCGGACAGATACTCGGCTGCGATGTCTATGCCGCGGATTGCAGCGACTGTGATGCAACACTGGCATTTGAACAGGGGATGTTCCATGTTCTGGGTATACCGTTAAAATACGGAAAAACGGTAATCACTGCCGACCCGGAAACAGAGAATATAGAGGTGATAGACGCGGGGGCCGCGGAAAAATACAAAAAAAGGATAATGCAGGGGATAGGCGCGGTTATCACCGCAAAAAAGGTGATGTTTGTGGAATCCACAAAAGCGGGACAGACTTACGGGTCTAAACTGCTGAAAGAAAAACTTAAGAAAGACGGGAAAAAAGTCTATTCCGTTATTGCCGATGAGGTAAATTTTGAAAGACTGAATGAATTCAGGGACATAGACGCATTTGTAAGCACGGCCTGCCAGAGGATTGCGATAGATGACATGAATAAGGTAAAAAAGCCGATGATAAACGCGGAAGATCTGGAGAGTTATCTCAGGGAGAACTGACAGTTTATCTTTAAATATGCAAAATATTTAGATTTATCATGAAGGCAATTGTAACCGGCGGTGCTGGATTCATAGGTTCGCATATCGCTGAAAGACTCGTAAACGAGGGTTATTCCGTAACGGTTATCGACAATCTTCACACCGGCGACAAAAAAAATCTGAAAAAGATATCTGAAAAGATAAAATTTGTACAAAAAAATGCATCTTCAATAAAAACCGAAGGAAAAGCCGATGTAGTTTTTCACGAGGGGATCTACTCCTCCAGCCCCATGTACAGAGAGGATCCCGAGCTTATGGGGAAGGCGATATCCGATTTTATTTCCATTCTTGAATACTGTGTAAAGAACGACTGCAAATTGGTGTTTGCTTCGAGCTCTTCCATATACAACGGATACCCGCCGCCGCATACTGAAACCATGTTCCCTAAGGTAAAGGATTTTTACACAGAGGCGAGGTATCCTATGGAAAGATTTGCGGATTTATTTAACCAGATGTACGGCTTAAAGTACTGCGGATTAAGGTATTTCAGCGTATACGGTGACAAGGAGGAAAGCAAGGGGAAATTTGCCAATATGGTTTCCCAGATCATATGGAAAGGCCTTTTGGACAAAGAATTAATAATATACGGGGATGGATCCCAGAGGAGGGATTTGATCAATGTGGGGGATGTTGTTTCCGCCAATATTATCGCGGCAAAAAGCGGCGAAAACGGAATATTCAACGTGGGAAACGGGAAATCCTACACCTTCAATGAGATAATCGGAATGGTAGAGGATATTATGCAGAGAAAAATAAAAAGAAAGAATATAGAAAACCCGCTTAAAAACTATGTCGATGTCGTAGAGGCAGACACGGCAAAAAGCAGGGAAATCCTCGGATTTTCGCCTTCCGTTAAAATAAAAGACGGAATAAAAGCCGCGTACGAATACTACAAACAACTGAAAAAAGTACCTGATATACTCTAGAGAGTTATACTGCCCGCTATCCTGTTTTTGCCTATTGATAAACTGGCATCCGCTACCGGGTATCTTCCTTTTATTGACGGTATCTTTTTATTGAATCTGGCCCGTGTAATCCCGTTTTCATTTGTTAGAGACACGGGAATATTCTCCCCGAAAAAAGAGAAGGATAACTGTTTGGAGAAGATATCTTCCTTGTAAAAGGGAGAAATATGCAGCGAAACGTTGTAAACCTGTTCTAGTTCCCGGAAGGATGAAACCGCGTAATTGTTTGAAAGATCCTCTTCTGAGACATTATTTAATGCCAGCCCGACATGCGTTCCTCCTTCAGCTTCCGATCTGTCCACATCCATTACCTGTATACTCTTTATAGTACATGCTTTCAAGGACGGAAGCAAAAGGAGCTTTTCCCCTTTTTTTACGGTGTCGCCTAAAACAAAACCGATTAAGACAGAGCCTATCCCCTTGACTATGAAGTGTTTATCTATAGAAACGTATTTGAAATTCCTTGTTTTGTACTCGTTTTCGAATGAGTATTCCTCGGATAAACCGACTTTCTTAAAATCCGTTATCCTATACCCCTTGAAAAATCTGTCAAAAGAAGTTATGTCCGAATACTCATCCTTTAAAACTATTCCGCCTAAATCCGAATTTTCAACCGCTAAAACCAGCTCTGCGTCCAATGCGGTTATTTGACTGTTAACACACAGCATAACCTTATCTGAAACGGAAAGAATGTTAAGCAGCGAAACTATCGAATTTGGAAAATCCGTAGGATAAAGCAGGATATCCCCTTTTTTATTGCTGCATATCTGTACGTTGTTTATCAAATCAAGCTTTTTCGAAATTAGCCTGTGCAGCTTGTCATCTGGAATCTTTTCCGAACTTAACAAAGCGATTATCATAGGCAATGAAAAATCTTAGATCCTGTTACCGCCTGATCTAACACTTAATTTCGCCGCCAATTGGACCAGCGATATTGTGTGCAGCCAGACCTTGCCGGGTCCGTGTATTTCCGCAAAAAATAGACCTTCTCCTTCTAATCCTGCCAAAACGGTCGTTTTTAAATTGCCGATTTTCTTGACAGAATACTGCATACCCGCATCAAATGCAAGTATATGGCTCGCTTCTGCCTGAATATACTCCCCGTCTTTTAAATCCATCTGTATAACCCTGCCATGACCATGCAGAAACAGTTTACCTGTACCCGTAAATTCTTCCAGGAAGATTCCTTCTCCCCCTAAAAACGCCTGGAAAACGCCGGCAAATTTACTTGAATAGGAGATACTGCTGTCCATGCACAAAAAAGAATTAAATTCCGCAATTATACCGCTTCCGTTTAAATCGATTTCAATGACTTTGCCTGGTAAAAACCCTGCGGAAGCAAAAGACCCTGGCCCATCCACTTTAAGCAGAAAAACCGCAGAGCCTGCAAGCAGGTGTGAAAAGGCCCCCTTAAGCCCGCCTGCACTGATATCAAGATTTACGGACGGCTCCTTAAAAATTAAGTGACCCGGCTCTATAAAGACTGATTCTCCGAATTTCAATCCGACATTCAGATATTGAATATCCTCTCCGTTGATAACGTAGTCAACCATAATCAGGAAAAACGTTTAAACTATATAAATATGGAGTATTAATTGGGGTGTATTTATTTTTCTGGGCCTTTTTTCGCAATTATCACCATTCTATACTTTTTGAATGAATCCGATTTTTCATCATAATTAAAAACTTCTTTGAAGTATTTGATATTCTTCTTGATCAAATTTCTAGCTCTCTTGCCTGCCTGTGAACCGACATTTAACGGTGACAGCCACGATTCAAATGTTTCGACCATTTCAAACGTCCTGAATGTATCAATGGTAAAACCGTTTTGTTTTAAGAGTTTAAACCAGTCATCCAGGGAGCTGGAACCGACATAAGTCGCATCTCTCGCCTTCTCCAATTTATTGAATACATCCTTCTTATCGCTGATAGGTTTCAGTAAATCGGTTATGCCCAGTATTCCGTTATTGTTAAGAACGCGAAAAGCTTCCGCCAGGAATTTATCATTATTTTTAATGTGATGGTTTACCCTCCTGCAGGTAATAACATTAAAAGAACCGTTTGGAAATGGCATATCCATCGCATCGCCCCTTACGAAAATAAGGTTTTTATTTTTATTTCCAATGGATTTTTTAACGGCGATATCCAGCATCTCATTAGTTATATCCATGCCTACCGAAACAGAGATCTTATCCGCTATTTCAAAGGCTACAAAACCCGGACCGGTTCCGACGTCCAAAGCCTTATAGTCCTTCTTTAAATCCAGCAGGCTTACCAATAAGTCCAGATCTTTCCCGTGCATGTGGCCCTCGCTCCTGGAGTATTCATTTGCGTGTCTGATGAAAAAATTCTGCAATTGCATAATATTCTCTCTTTTTTCAAAGATTAATAAGTTTGTTCGAAAAAGTTTAAACAGCTTCCATGATTTAGGGACATTATCCGCCGTAAAGAAGTCGGCTGATAATGCTGTCGCCAAAAAATGGCACTGTTTTTATCTTGACGATTTAAATAATTACTATGGAAAAGGAGGCTACTGCTAGTCGTTATACCGTAAGACTCCGACAAATCAGATTATCTAGGGACATACATAAAATGTTGGAGTGGTATAACAACAAGAAGGTTTTATACTATTCTGAAGGACATACCAGGCCGTATGATGAACCTGTCATAAAAAGAATGCATAAGTATTTGACCAGTGACGGAAAGATGTATATCATTGAAATCAAAAAAGGAAGGAATTGGATACCTGTCGGTGATGCCAGCATGACAAAAACGAGCACTCCGATAACAATAGGTCTGCCAAGGTATTGGGGAAAAGGGATAGGGTTGGATGCATTGAAAATCCTGATTAAAAAGGCTAAGCGCTCAGGATGGAAAGAAATGAAAGTTTCTGGAATATCGGATTATAATAAGAGAAGCATCAGGATGTACAAAAGTGCGGGATTTAAACCGGTGAGTAAAGACAAAAATCGCGGCAAAGAAATAAGAATGATATTAAAATTATAACTTCATAAATAATTTATCTGGGATTCGCTTAAAAGCATCTTTGAAACGGCACTGATACAAGTTTATAAACTGTATTTGATGCTAAAACTGTAAATTATGGCCAATATTCTTTTATAAGAAGAGTTGTGCTAATGACATCGGCGGCTTTAATATCCCAGTAAATCCCCAAACCAGTTTCGACGGTGGGTGTATTGTAATCTTAAAGCGTCACGCCAAACACCGTGACTAAGACATGGAATAAGAAAAACAGTATAGATAAGACTATAATAGCTATAAGTATCAGCCAACCCAATATCCCCCCTACAAAGTATATTACAAGAATAATGGCTATGATTACGAGGAATATCCAGGCTATCGTGCCCAATAACCCGAAGTTAATGTTAAAAGCCCAGCCTACAATTACAATAATCAATGCAGCTATAACAAAGACGGTGGTTAATGATATTCTAGTTATATCTCTATCTGTTTCCATTTTTTATAGGTATTATTAGACATTCCTATGTTAAAAGCTTGAGTGTTTTGGTAGGACATCCCAAAATAGTTAAAAAGCTGGGAATTATGATTAATGTTACGATGGCGAGGATTAGCTCAGATATTAAACCAGTTCCTTTTCCCATACGTTACTGTACTTTAAAAAAGAAAATGAAAGGTATAAACTTACTTTTTTACAAGAAGTAATCAAATTTCTCGGAGATGGCATTACCCCGCACATAGTGTGGGCTCGACGGGATTTGAACCCGCAACAATCCGGTTAAGAGCCGGATGCTCTACCGAGTTAAGCTACGAGCCCTTTAAACAAATGATTAAATTGAACAGACAATAAAAAGGTTTACTGCACCAAAAACATTATTATTTTTTGCTCTGGTATATCAAAAGCGAATCCTTGACCAGGTAAAACGCCGTATTATAATACTTGTACCTTTTCATTATGTAGGATATATTCTCCAGTTTATCCTCCAAAAAGATAAGCTCATCGTATTTTTTTGATAGTTTTTTAAGTTCTTTCAATTTCCATTCCTGATCCGGAATGGAGTGGTCCCGCGGAAGTATCACATCTTCGTAGAGTATGCCTTCATTGCTCAGCATTTCCTTGGTTATTTCTCTGTGCTCTTCCCCCCTGGCGCTCATGATTATGATATCATAACCCAGACCATGCATTTTTCGCAGATAGCTAAGAACGGAGTAGTTCGGCGTCAATTTATCCGCGTGTTTGGAGTAAGCGACGGAATAGATTCTGCTTTTATCCGCCCTATCAACCGTTTTTAGCTCACGCGCCGTAAGTTCCTTGCCTAATACCTCCAAAGAAGCCGCCTTTATACATTTATCATTGAAGAACAGAGTATCGTCGAAATCGGATATGACTGCAGAAAGTTTCCTTTGCATTCTATTTAGTGATTTATAATTATTTAAATAACTTTAGCATATTATCATTCCTATGGGCCTATGGTCTAGTGGTTATGACGTCTGCCTTACACGCAGAAGGCCGGGAGTTCGAATCTCCCTGGGCCCATTTAACTTTGGGTGTTATATGCAGTGACTCCTAATCTCAATAATGTACCTGCAGGCATGTACCACAATCTTGATACAAAACGTTTATATAGAACATCCCGCCACTATACACGTATGGGATTTGATAATAAAAAAATCGGAGAAAAAGCCACTCTCGCAGGCAGCATCGCCTTAACCGGCAGAGATGCAGATACAGCACTGAGGAGAGGGCTCCGCCGGTACCAGTAAGACCGATATATTTAACTCACTGATAAAATTCTCGGACAGTACTCTTAACCTGAGAGATAAAAACCACTCTTATAGATCTTCTGCGTGTAGAAGCTAGCTGTGCTGACAAAATTATATCTATCCTGATGCAGGAACAGCACTTTTCAAGGACTTCTTTCTGGCGCACCATAAGGAAGCTTAAAGCACTAGAGATAATCACATGTGGTTCATCAGAGCAAAAAGGGGTGCCATTACAGTTTACGCCGGTTGGCAGGAGTCTGGCGGTCTGCCTGGCTCTGGTGAAAACAAAGGATAACCGTGTTCTGGAAGAAGAACGGGTAAAGGGGGGTAAAATATGGAGAATGTAGGGATGAAAACGGACCGAATTGATGGTCTGGGAAAGATATTGGGGGATAGGATTCCGGGAAGATTGAGTGCATACCAGTATGAGGCTATGTATAAGTATCCTCATCCAGAGGGAGTATTTGTTATTGCTGAGAGGTCGCCAAAAAACTTTCCAACGAAAACGCGGGAGAAGCAAAAGGTGGTCTGGAAAGAGTGATAAAGCAGGCTAACTTGCTGTACAGACTCGGCAATGGGAATGAACGGCTTATCCTGTCTTTTCCAAAAGATAGCAGTATAAATATTACTTCTATCAGGATCACACCCTTTAATCCTGGTTGGTACCAGCCTGTAGTTAAAGGCAGGCACCTTGAAATCGATTATATAAGAGATGGCGGGTCTCAACTTAGTCCTGTAAATGTCTTCGAAGCGGATTACTTAGTGGATGAAGGTGTAGATAGTTATAAGGTCATACACATTGACAGGTTCGTGTCGGGATTGTGGGAGAAGGTGCTAGACAGTTACACTCCTTCTGTATAACAACAGGCCAAGTAAACAGCGTGCCTGATACGCATATGGCCCGAAGATGCGGGATGCTGTCAATCCTGGTCAGGGACTGGGAGAGTATTAGACCGCTGGTAATGAGACCTGCAAGGGCAGTATGAAATAGGTAAACATCACCCGGAGCGGAACAAACATCTTATCGGAAACGGATAATTCGAAACTCCGGGCGAAAATCCTAAATCCTACCAATCTAAGCACTTGGGCAGGATATACTTAAAGCCAGTTTACTGAATTAATCAAAAATAAATGGTTTTTAAGTATCCTGTACAGCGGCTCCTCACTCCTATAAAAAAGATTCTTGTTATATAGGTTTATAAATAATAGACCGATTTAAATTGTATGATAAACGTCGGGCTGTACTATAACGTTAAAAAGGGCCATGAAAAGGAGTTTGAAGACACGTTTCAGAAAGTTGTCGAGTACCTGAAAAATAACGTAAGGGGATTCGAGACCGCTGCGATATACAAAAAGGTCGGCGACAATGACACTGTTACAGAATACATGATATACAGCGAATGGAAGGATACGGATTCGTTCAGAGAATTCACAACTGCAAAGGCTTTTAAGGACACGACGGAATACGGAAAAGGTATAATTGAAGGAAGGCCCTACCACAGGATATTTACGCAGTTAAATGAAGTCAATCAATGAGCAAACCGACCTTCTCTCCGACGAAAACAGGACTTTCAACGGTTATCCATTTCCTCGCTTCCGCTTTTCTAAGATCCCTTGCGACCCTCATCCACTCCGGCAATGATGCAACTTCGTATAGAACCAGGAATTCAAAATCGTCAACCGCGAATGAGTACGTCGTGTATGAGCGTATTTTTTTGTTGTTCGGGTCGTTTACTGCCATACTGACGTGTTCTTTTGTTATCCTCTCCTGCTCGCTTTTGTCTAAAAGATACCAGGCCGGATCCTTTTTTACGGGATAAGCCACAAGATATTTTGTTTCGTCGTCTTCTTTCAAATACTGGGTATTTGGATGTTCGTACACGGAAAAATAACTGTAAGTTTCAGTCAATATTTTATCCGAAATAGCAGTTAATTTCTCTTTGAATGAAAAAAGAAGTTCATATGAACCGGCAATGTTGAATAGTATCAGATCGGCATTATATTTTATTGAAAAAAACTGGCGGCATACAAATATCCCTTTCTTGGAAAGCTCCTCCGCTATTCTGTTTATTTTCTGAAACAGTTCCTTTTTGCCGGCGGAATCTTCAAATGAACCAAATTTAAAGCAGTGCAATGAAACAAAAAGTTCATCCATCCGGATTAAAAGCGGTATTTCTATTTATCTTTTCTTCTGTATCTCTGCAGGTAAAAGAGCAGGGACAACATGGATTTTGTGTCCATTATTCCGCCGGTATACGCCCTGCTGACAGCTTCATCAAATTTTATTTTGACAGGGGTTATAAGCTCAGTTTCATCCGGACTCCCCTTCTTTTTTACCAGATTATAGGCCAGATAGTGGTATTCTACATAATCCATTATGGCGGGATTGTTCCAGGTTTTAAACATCAGCTTTAATTTTCTTGGGTAATAGCCCACTTCCTCCGCAAGCTCCCTTTTGACCGCATTTTCCCTGCTTTCATTTTTTTCTATAGAACCTGCCGGCAGCTCCAGTATTTTCCGCTTTACGGCAAACCTGAACTGTCTTTCCATTATTATTGTGTCTTCATCCAAAAAAGGGAGGATTACCACCGCATCATTCTTCAATATCCTGAAATTCCTCAGTTTTTTTCCGCGTACAGACGAATATCCCTCTTCTATCCTCATTGTTTTCCGGGGGGAACTGTAGACAATATTTTCCATTTTATATTATGGCAATTTTATATTATAACCTTTAAAGAAGGTATATACGCACTGTCTACTACTTGGCTATAATCGTGCATAAAACTGTAAAGCATGCTATTGAATTCCACTTCGCAGTTATATATCTCGGTCAAAGAACTTTTGCTGTTTAATTTTTCAATGAAATCCTCCGCTATCCCGTGATAGAATCTTTCTATGTAGTCAATAGAATTAAAGTATGCTTTTTCTATGGCTCCGGGATCGTGGTACTTGTATTCAATCTTTAATTTACTAAGCATTTCCCTGTCTCCCCTCATTGAAAGTAGTCTTTCGGATATAGCTGTGACCAGGCCGTAGTTTTTGATGCATACCTCAAGATTTGACCTCAAAAATTTAACGTCCTCGATGTTTTTATCCTCCAGCAAAGACGACAGCCTTTTTCTGGAACTATAAATGAAATCGTTATAAAATTCCTGCAGAGCCTGCCCGTTTTTTATATCCAGCATATTTTCATATGTCATTTAAGATATAAAAACGATAATTTCATAGGAAACGTATGAAAAAAGTCAGTTGCGACATGAGAGGCATGCTTTCATTTCAGATATTAAACATGCTTAAGAAGGAAGATCTGTGCGGGGAAGAAATAGCCACAAATATAGAAAAATACCGCGGAAAAAAGCCGGTCGCAAGCACGATATACCCAGCGCTTAAGAGACTTTCAAAGGCGGAATTAATAGTCGGAAAAAGACGCGGCAAAAGAAAAGTTTATTCGATAACTAAAAAGGGCCTTTCCGAAGAGAAGAAAGCGCTTTCATACTTTGAAAGGCTGTACTCTGAAATCGAGAAATAGGGGGACGGGGGATTATACCCCCGCTTTATTTTGAGGAAATTTTGATAAACAAGATAAGGCCCTAAAAAGGGCCAAAACAAATTACTTTAATATCTCTATGCCAAGTTCCTGGTTTATTGCGCCAGTTGTCTTGGAGAGGGTGTTTATCTCCTCAGGTCCCAATAAATACGGAGAACTCACTCCGGTAATTATTGTCATGACCCTCAGCTTTCCGGACAACGACTCATCGACTTTTGCGCCCCATATGACTACTGCATCAGGGTCCAAAGATTGAGTCGCCATTTCTCCGATCTGGTTGACTTCTGCAAGGGTTAAATCCGGCCCTCCGGAGATGTGTATCAGTGCTCCCTTCGCGCCTTTGTAACTTACGTCAAGAAGAGGATTATTCAAGGCTCTTCTTACTACTTCGGTTACTCTGGAATCTGAAGCGTCTGTTTCACCGATTCCGATCACAGAAACGCCGCCCTTGTTCATTATTGCCTTTATATCAGCAAAATCAAGGTGAACCAATGCGCTTGCGTCCGAGATAGTCTCAACTATTCCCTTTATCATGGTTGCAACGACCTCATTGGCAACGTTAAATGCCTGGTCTATCGGAAGGTTCCCGGCCATGCTTACGAGCCTGTTATTGTCTATCACTATAACAGTGTCGGAGCTGTTCCTTAATTCTTCCAAACCCGATTCAGCGGATTCTACTCTTTTTCTTTCAGTCTTGAAAGGCATCGTTACCGTACTTATTACGATTGCGCCCATGTCCTTTGCAATTTTTGCGACGACAGGCGCAGCACCGGTACCCGTTCCTCCTCCTAGGCCTGCACATACAAATACCAAATCCGCTCCTCTGAGCGAATCCTTTATTTCCCTTGAGGATTCTTCTGCAGCCATCCTTCCTTTTTCAGGAAAACCGCCCGCACCTAATCCCTTCGTAAGCTCCTTTCCGATAAGGATCTTTTTATCACCATTCCTTGCATTGAGCTGTATCTGGTCCGTATTGGCCAGAATTACTTCAGCGCCCTTGACTCCTTTTTTAAAGAGCCAATTGCCCATATTATTTCCGCCGCCGCCGACCCCTATAACTTTTATAAGAGCCTGGTTGAATAAAGGTTCGTTGATACCCCCCTCCCTACTGGCTTTCAATGCGCTTTCCACAAGCAAATCCATTACCATTTTTTCCCTCCGTTATGTTGGAAACAAAAGCGAAAGCTTTATATTCCCAACATGTCTTTATTTTATTAAGAAAAACAAGTAAGTGACCCCAAAACTTACACGTTACGATTAAAATTTGAATGTTCCCCAACATTCAAATTTATTCTATTTATTTAAATAACTATAGTAGTCTTTTCCCATTTAAAAAGATTATTGTCATAAAGTATCTATTGTTGGAATTTTTATAGGATGGTAAAAAATAACTTTATACAAAAAGCCATTACTATACGCGACAGATTATATCTTACGGATGCTTCTGCGATGCCTATCCCGCGTACTTTTATTATAGCACCTGCCAATGTCATAACTTACAAACATCATCGCAATTATGATGAAAAAATCGCTTATTCCAAGTATGCTCGCTGTTATCACAAAAGGAGTGTAAATGCCGTAAAATCCAAGCATGCTGATGGCTATTCCCAGGGATGCAAGCACTGCGAACGGATTCCCTCTCAGCCTTGTCAGCAATACCGCCGTATACACTCCCAGCATCGCAATGAAATCTATAACGGCGGAAAATGCATTCATGTTGAAGTTATAGACATTATTGTAAAAGTATATTCCTGTATAGATGGCATAGTGCGGATTAAAAAACGGTGCCATCAACAGGCTTAACACCGGAATCAACGCCAGATATAACAATATATATAATTTTCATAAAGACTGACACAATTTACAGAGTTCCCGCGTGTTTATAATTCTTTTTATATTAGAGGTTTTAAAATATTCAACGCAGGTAGTTCACTCATCTATAAGTCACATTATCTTTAAAAAACGGATTACAGGCTGGAAAACCCTGAATGCAGTTTCATGGCGGTTTGAATGAAAAGAGTTAAAACGGAGCGGATATAAATATTATAATGACCGCTAAGAAAGTAGAGACCAAAAATCTGGCATTTGGAGATTTAGTAGAGATAAAAATAGAAAATCAAATTTTCAACGGGGACTTCATAAAAGAAGAGGATAATCTAATAATCGTAAAGTTAAAATCAGGATACGACGTAGCGCTCCCGATAGACTCCATTGATAATCTGACTGTAATCGAAAAATCTGCTATCGTTGACAAAACCGCGGAAAAAGATAAAATGCATGTTGAAGAAAATGCTGACCTGACAATTATAACAACCGGCGGCACTATCTCTTCTAAAATAGATTACAAGACGGGAGGGGTTTCACCGTCCATGGACAGTGAGTATTACTTTCAGTTGTCTCCGGATCTGAAAAAGCAGGGAAAGATAACAATAGTGAATCTCATGAGAAAATTATCCGAAAATATGCTTCCCTCGGACTGGTTAAAAATAGCGAATGAAGCGTATTCATCGATTAAAAATGGCAGCAAAGGAGTGATAATCACCAGCGGAACTGATACGATGCACTTTGCATCATCCGCATTGTCATTTCTTTTGAATCCGTTGTCAGCACCGGTGGTTTTTACAGGTTCACAAAGGAGCACGGACAGAGGGTCTACCGACGCATCTACAAATCTGCTTTTGTCTGCGATAACCGCTAAAAAGTTTACTGGCGGAGAATCCGTCATATGCATGCATGCAGACCTAAACGATGAATACAATTATATATTAAGGGGCAATAAGGCCAGAAAAATGCATACGGAGAGAAGAGATGCATTTCGGCCGATAAACATAAAACCACTCGCAAGGGTGTACATGGACGGAGAGATAAAAGATGCTTCCACTGAGATCATAAACAAAAGCGGCTCAACAAAGTTAAACGGCAAAATAGATGAAAAGGTGAAAATGATATACAGTTATCCTTCGATGGGCGGGGATATCATAGATTATTACATAGACAAAAAAGTACACGGTCTCGTGATTGCGGCTACTGGGTTCGGAAATCTTCCTTTGGAGGACAAAACGATTCTGAATGCGCTAAAAAAAGCGGAAAACGCGGACGTACCGGTGGCTATAACCTCCCAGACAATATACGGGGCAACGAATAGATTTGTGTACAGCACGCTCAGAGAAACATCAAAGTTCGGGAATATAATCTATACCGGGGATATGACAACAGAAACGGCATTTGTAAAGATGATGTTTGCCCTCGGAAACTGCAAAAAAATCGAAGACATAAGGGAAATGATGCAGAAAAATCTTGCCGGAGAAAAAAGGGAGCGGAGTGGTGTATCTGATTTTTTGATATGAAAATAAAATGCGGATTTGAGTGGCATGTACAGATTGATTCGGGGAAACTTTTCTGCAGGTGTAAATCGGAGATAAAGGAAAACAAAGGTTATGAAGAGATAAAAAGGCTTATAAGGCCCTCGTTTGGAGAAGAAGGCAGAATAGATGTAAGTGCGGAATTTGAAGGCATGAAAACCAGAAAAATAACGTATAAATTGTTTGAGGATACGGACTGCCTTGTAGACATAGATGAAGAGCCCCCTCATGAAATAGATGAGAGTGCACTTTCCACCGGCGTAAACCTGTCGTGCGCACTGAATTCATACCTGCTAAAGAATCTTGTCTTCATGAGAAAGACGATAGTGGACGGCTCCAATACCACCGGATTCCAAAGAACTGCAATACTGGCGGTAAACGGCGAATTCCCATTTATGGATAAAAAAATAAAAATAGACACTATCTCAATAGAAGAGGATTCCGCCAGAAAGGAAACGGAAAACGGCCATGAAACCGTATACTTCCTCGACAGGATAGGAATACCTCTCATAGAGATTGCAACAGGCATTATAGATACGGATGAAAATGAAGCAAAGGAAATTGCCATGCAGTTCGGAAAATTCACCAGGCTTTTCAATGTAAAGAGGGGAATAGGAACAATAAGGCAGGATGTAAATTTATCGATCGAGGGCGGAAAAAGAGTGGAATTGAAGGGATTCCAGAACATAAGGGAAATGGATAAGGTGATTCTAAATGAAGCCAGGAGACAACAAAGCCTTATAAAGATAAAGAATGAAAGCGGATATCTTGCAAAAAATCTGGACGGTAAAACAACCGACATAAAGGAGGTTTTTAACGGAACGGAATCAAATCTTGTCAAAAACGCCGTTAAGAACGGTAAAAGCATAGCGGGAATAAAGCTTGAGGGTTTAAAAGGCATACTGGGAACGTATATCTGTGAAAACAAGAGGTTTGGCGGAGAAATAAGCGATTACCTTAAAGTGAAGCTGAATTACGGCATAATACACTCGGATGAGCTCCCTGCTTATGGGATAACGGAAGATGTTAAGAAAAGCATAGCTAAGAAGCTCGGCTGCGGAGAAAATGACGCGTTTCTTTTCTCCATCTGCGACAGGGGATATGAGGAAAAAACAATGGAGACTGTAAAGGAAAGGATAAAAAATCTTTTAAATGACGTACCATCGGAAGTCCGCCTGGTACAGGAAGACAATACTACCAGATTTCTCAGGCCGATGGGCGGAAAGGACAGGATGTACGTTGAGACGGATCTGCCGATAATTGAAATAGACAGCAAAACATTGGAAGACGGCAAAAATTACATAGGAATGACAGTTGACTCCATAAAGGATTCACTGGGAATATCTGACGAATTCCTTGACCAGCTGATTTCAGCCAGAAAACTTGATGAAGCAATGTACCTGAACAAGAAGACAGGTCTTCCATTCAGCATAATAATACAGATAGCGGTTGAGGAGTGGAAGTATATAAAAAGAAAATTCGGAGTGGAAATAAACAGCAGCAGCATGGAAGACTTGCTTGAGAAAATAAAGGAGGGCAAAATAGTCAGAGATGCCGCTAGAGTAATCATGGAAGAAATAGCCCTCTCCGGAAAACAGAACATTGAAGAGATAATAAAAAACAAAAAACTGGAAAAAAGAAGTGAAAGCGAGCTTAAAGACGAGATTAAAAAGCTGGTACGTGATGGGAAAATAGAAAAAATTGACTCGCTTATAGTGAATTTAAAAGACAGAATTGGAATTACATTTGAAGCAAAAGATGCATACAGGATAGCATCGGAAATAATTAAAAAATGAAAAAAATTGAATTTTATAGGATATTATCTAAGCTGGACAAAAGCGGAAAAAATAACTTAAAATTAGAGCAGTACAGGACGGATATCGGTGCCGCATACGAATTAATGGAGTTTGTAGACTCGCAGGCAGGCATAAGAGGAAAAAATATAGCCGATGTAGGCTGTGGAAACGGCATCCTCGGCATATCTGCCGCGGTATGGGGCGCCGAAAAGGTAGACCTCTATGATATTGATGCCAGAGCGGTGACTTCCGCGGAAAATAACATAAGCCTGCTTGAATTGGGAAATACGGCCGCATTATGTATGGATCTTTTTGACATCCAGAACAAGTATGATATAGCGATATCAAACCCTCCCTTCGGATTTCAAAGCAATTTCAGTTTAGCTGCATTTATAAAAAAGATTAAAAGTATAGCCGGTGACATCTTCTTCATTTACAAAAATAACAAAGAAATAAGAAAAATTGCCGATGAAAATGGATTATCGGTGCATGACATGAAGGGGATTAAACTTGAAAAAAGCCTGCCCTTCCACAAAAAGAACTATTATATTTTGCCAACTGTAATAGTTTATGGATTAAAATAACGATATGAAAGGACAAATAAATTTTGGTGTATGGGTTCTTATAACGGCTATAATAGCGATAGCCATCCTATTGATATTTGACTCGACCATACGAAGCTATATAATAACAAATCTCGGGGGATTAACCCGGGGAATAACGACATCCACCGGCGGACAGCTCTCGGAAGTCACAACCAATTTTACGGCTTATAACTGCACGTCATTCTGTCACCCTTTTTCGAATCGCGTGTACAGCTGGGCGATCAATTTTAACGGGGCAAATTATACCGCTTATCTTAACGACAACATAAGCATAACCTCCTCCCCCGGAAATTATTCCCTGGAGATTTATCCGATAATATCACCTTACGGAGAACAGTGTTCAAACATAACAACTTCCATATCAAAAATAAAAATAACAAAATTGTCAGCTGATAAAAATTATATACTTTATTATTTTAAGTGCTAGATTTACAGCCGGAGTTAAACCCCATTCAAATTCTTTCACGGAATAAAAAACTTTTCCGGATTTGTGTGGCAGCCGGGATAGTTCACTGTTCTATTATGATTCTTCCGTCTTTATTTCTGTCTTTCATGGCTTGAAACGCACTCTTTGTATCTTCAAATTTAAATTTTTTCCAGACTTTAACTTTCAAGTCACTGGAATTCTTTACGACCTCGGAGAACTGGTGAACTGCGCCACCTGTTGAACCAATTATCTTTAATTGCCTGGAATAAAGCTGTGAAAGGTCTATATTTACATCTTTTCCGGTCTCTGTGCCAAAAACAACTATCCTGCCGCCCTTGCCCAGGATAGAATAACCCAAACCCCATAACTTCTCACCTATTGAATCCACAACAACGTCCGCCATTGCTGAATCAGTTATATTTTTGACTTCTTCTGCCGCATTTTTATAATCAACAACATAATCCGCACCAAATTCTTTGAGCCAGCCTTTGCTTGAAACTGCAATCACTTTCGCACCGCGCTTCTTTGCAAACTGAATTGCAAACATACCTGTGTTGCCGCCGGCGCCTATGACCGCGATAAACTCGCCTTTCTTTAAATCGGCTCTCTCAAGGGCGTTGTAAGAAGTAAGGGCGGCTACAGGAAGGCTTGCACCCATCTCAAAACCGGCTTTATCCGGAAGCTTAAAAACATTTTTCGAATCGACCGCGGCATATTCCGCCAGTCCCGCGTTTGAACTTACACCCATTATGTAACCGTTATCGCAAAGCATCTCATTTCCACTCAAACAGTATTTGCACGAACCGTCAAAATACCTCGGGTATACGGTGACTTTCTCTCCGATATTAAAACCCGCTACATCTTCTCCGATTTCGGCTATTTCTCCGGAAAATTCTGCACCGGGTATTATTGGAGAGCTAACCGGTATAAAATCAACGACCATAGAATCAATCGGATTAAGTCCGACCGCCTTTACCTTTATAAGAACCTGATCCCTACCAATTTTCGGTCTTTCAATTTCCGTCAGACTTAGATTATCAATCCCGTTTTTACTCAGAACCCAGGCCTTCATATCGTATAAAATATATTTAAAAGTATAAAAATCTTCTGCACATTGCCGCATTTTTGCTTATTTCAAGGCAGACTATTGTTTATAGAACTTGTATTGGGGCTTGAATGAAGAAGACTGGTTACCGGCGAGAATATTCCCGTTTTTAAAAGGAACAGTAAAATAACGAGTAATGCGAGCGCTATTACTATGATTATTATGATTGTTATGCCCAGCTCCATTCCTTTTCTGTTTAAAACCATAACTTTCACGACGCATTTAATAGATTAATATTTTAATTCATAGAATATAAACTATAGCACGCTCAAAAATACCAGAAAAGGCGGTATAAAGCAAAGAAAACCGGCAAATAATTGCTTCTGAGTAAACTGCTCATAAATTAACAGCTAATTATTAATATACTGAGATTAATAGAAAATAAATGAAGATAATCTATAAAGGAAAAGAAGGAGAATTCGGAGAGGGTAAAACCGCAAAAGAGATAGCAAAGTCTTTTGGGATACCCTTAAAAGGTGTACTGGTAGCCGAAATAAACGGAAAATTGGTTGATTTATCCAGGGTCATCAATGAAGACGGCGAGATAAAATTTTATACATTTGCTGACAAAGAGGGTAAAAAGGTGTTTTGGCATTCGTCCGCACATGTCCTGGCAGTCGCTGTCAAGAGACTTTATCCGGAAGCACTGCTCGGTATAGGCCCTGCAATAGACGAAGGATTTTACTACGATCTGTATAACTTGAAGGCAGGGGATAACGATCTGGAAAAAATAGAAAAAGAAATCGGGAAGATAATAAAAGAAGACATTGCTTTTGAAAGAAAAGACATATCAAAAGAGGAGGCAAAAGAGCTCTTAAAGGAAAACAGATTCAAACTGGAAATAATAGAAGGAGCAACCGGTAATCTCAGCATATACAGGAACGGAGAATTCTACGACCTGTGCAGGGGCCCGCATATACCCTCTACAGGTTATATCGGGGCTGTAAAATTACTGAAGGTGGCGGGGGCATACTGGAGAGGAGACAGCAAAAGAGAAGTGATGACAAGGATATACGGCGTAAGTTTCCCGTCTAAGCAGGAACTGGAAGAATATCTTAAATTAACGGAGGAAAGAAAAGAGCACGACCATAAAAAAATAGGAAAGGAACTTGGTTTGTTCGAATTTTCTGAATTATCGCCGGGTTCTCCTTTTTTCACTGTAAACGGAACTATAGTCTATAATGAACTATTGAAATTTGCGAGAGAACTCGATAAAAAGTACGAATATTCGGAGATAATAACTCCGCTCATAGCCAAAATAGACCTCTGGAAAATAAGCGGCCATTTTGACAAGTATAAGGAGAACATGTTTAGGGTGACTCCTTTCGAATCAGACGAGGAATACGGACTTAAGCCAATGAATTGCCCTTTCTCGGCGCTGCTTTTCAGGTCAAAAACAAGAAGCTACAGAGAACTGCCCATGCGCCTGTCGGATTACGGGTTTTTACACAGATATGAACTGGAGGGAACGCTTGATGGGTTACTAAGAACAAGATTGATGGAACAGAATGACTCGCATGTTTATGTAGCAGAGGAACAGATAGAAGGCGAGATTATGCGGATGTTTGATATAATGGATGATACCTACAAACCATTTGATCTGAAGCCAATCATGAAACTGGCGACGAGGCCGGAAAAAAGGATAGGGGATGATTCTCTCTGGGACAAGGCGGAAGCGATACTGAAAGATGTGCTTGAAAAAAGAGGATATACCTATGAAGTGAAGGAGGGGGACGGTGCGTTTTATGGCCCGAAAATAGATATCTACGTACTGGATTTCAGCGGCAGGCAGGAGGACGCATACGCGGTTTCAACAATACAGCTTGATTTTAATCTCGCGGTGAGATTTGCTGCAAAGTATATCGGCAGCGACAATAAGGAACACTTCCCCATCGTTATCCACAGATCAATAATGGGCACGATTGGAAGATTTATGGGCATAATACTTGAGAATTCAAAGGGAGAACTGCCGTTCTGGCTTTCCCCTGTTCAGGCCAAGGTATTTACTATCACCGAAAGAAACAATAAATACGCTTTGGAGGTCATCAAAAAAATAAAATCCGGCGGAATACGGGTTGAAGGAGAACTGGAGAATGGCACATTAGAATACAAGATAAGAAAGGGCCAGCTTGAAAAAATCCCATACATAATAATTATCGGGGACAAAGAAGAGGAGAAAAAAACAATTGCGGTCAGAAACCGCAAAGGAAAGACGGAATATAACGTAAACGTTGAATCATTCATAAAAGACAGGGTAAAGGACATAGAAGAAAGATTACCGTATGAAGAAAAATGAATTCAGCCACAAAGAATACAGGAGAACAAAACACAAGTTAAACCGCAATAACATCGTAATCCCCATCTTACTGACATCATTTATCGTAGTACTGCTAATATTTATTCTGCACGAAATAAATTTTGATATAAAGGAGGTAAGCGGAGCCTCGGCACTGATCTTCACTTCTTTCGCGAGCAGTGCTTTTATCCTCTTTTTAATGCCGTATTCTAAGGCCGCAAAAAAGACGAGATTTATAAAAAGCTATCTGATAGCAGGCCTGTTCGGTTATATGGGATTTTTGCTTTCGGAAGCAATAAGTTTTTACATAGCAGCTGGCATAACCATTTTCATGGTCTCTTTATTGCTGTTTGAAACGGACAGCGAGCACCCCCCAGCACTGGGTATAGCCGTTGCCTTTTTACTGTTTAAAATACCGATATACGGGATAATAACACTATTCGCTGGCATGGCGATACTTGTTTTATCGAGGTATATCCTGCAGAAACTGAAAATACTGAGTAAAGCCAGCGAATTTAGGGTCAGATAAACTTAGCCCTCCTTATAATACGATATAATTCGGCTTGGATTCCGCATGCATTTTAATTCTTTTGAAAAAGTATACCTTACCAATAAACGTTATTAATACTCCACAAACTCGCTCAGGGAGGGATTCGGACCCTCAAGGGATTGCTCCCATAAGCTCTCCAGGCTTACGCGATGCCAGGTTACGCAACCTGAGCTCATAACATTATATTCTTTAATTTATAAATTATAAATACGTATCCAAAATGTTTAAATCTATGAAACTACGATATATTCCATGGAAGAATGGTATAAACATCATCAGAGCAAGGCTGTAAAAGAAATAAAATTCAACGGATACGAAGTAAAGTATACAAGAAAGGAAGAGCATGAAGATTTTCAGCCAAAAAATGAAAAACTACCGGTAAACTTCGACAAAGAACAGCTGAAGATAACAAAGAACGGTGAAAAGGTAAAAATCAGGAAAAAGAACAAACTCGCAATAATAGAGGCCATCAAACAGGATAACATAGATAAGGTGGATGAGATTCTAAAGACGCTTAAAAGTTGAGGTAGTTGTTTATTTTTATCTTATATTTCACGGTGTTTCTCTCCGATTTCAAAGGTTTTTCTCTCAAATAGAAAGCCGACAGATACAGAATAAAAAAATTCTAAAATACAGTTGAGATATCGATCACTGCTTCATTATGTTTGCAATCTCATCGGAAGCCTTTTTTGACTCCAGAAGTATCAGTCCGTAGTTTGTATTTGGATCGATCATTATTGTAAGTATTGCATCAGTACCGGCCTGAACCGCAACTACCCTTATATCCTTCGACTCCGCAACTACCCTGTCCAGTGTATTTTTTGCTCCCAGGGATTTCAACGCCGTTTCTGCCGAACCTACCATTGAGGCAAGCATAGCTGCAAACGTATTCGGATCTACATCCTCCGGCATAAGTGAAACCATCGGCAAACCGTTGGCGGAAATCACAGCGGAAGCTTTTATTCCTCCTACCGTGCTTAATCTCTGCAAAGTGCTCTTTAATTGTTCAGATTTTGTAGCCATATTTAATTTATAAATTACCTATTTAAATAATTATGTCAGCTGTTTGAAAAGCACCGACAAAGCTTCATGCACCCCTTCATCTTTTAATTTTGTTGGTTCGTTCGGATCCACCTTGGATAAATCCTCCGCAAATGTCTGTATTAATGCCATCGCTGAATCAAGGTGTAATTTGGCCCGTATCTCTTCTTTCTTCAATGCCCCTTTAAGATCCGCCTTATTCGCGATTACAACAACCGGTAGGCCGTACGTTTCCGTTTTTCTAAGCATTTCTATCGCTCTGGGGAACTGCTCGGGTTTTGTTGAATCTATGACTAGGAAAACGCCGATTGCTTCTCCCCCCAGCATTTTAAGCAGGGGATCAAATCTTTCCTGCCCGGGCGTACCAAATAAATCCGCTTTATACCCTTCAAAATCGACACTGCCGTGGTCCAATGCAATCGTCCCGCCCAATTTATCAACGCTAACTGCATTGTGCGAGGCGCTGTGTATAAACGAACTTTTACCCGCATCCGTAGGGCCGGTAACGAGTATCTTTGGGAAGTACACCTTTATTCCTCCAGGTTTCATCGATTTAAAAAGAACGGAGGAGAAGCCGTCGTTCGCCTTAACCCAGTCACAGTTAAGCACGGCAAAATACTGGCCGAAGATGACTCTTTTTTCTATGCCCTTTACTTCTATTACCGAATTGACTTCTGAGATGATTTTGTCGACATTGTCCTTATCATAACCCCAATCTGTGAACAGCAGAACTGCCGCCGCATCTTTTTCTTCGGATATTTTTTGAATTTCTTTGATAAGTGAATTCACGTACTGAAAATCGAAGAAATCCGCCAGCAATGAGAGAGAATCCATCACAAGCAGACCGTATCCGTTTTTAAGCTCGCTAAGAATCTTTGATTTTACCTCTTCCCTGTCATACGGGTTGCTTATGACTTTTATATGATCGGTTTCATCGGATTTTATCCCGGTTATGCCGCTGTACGCATCGATTATCACCATGTTGTCATTGGAGGGAAAATCGTATTCCTTCATCTCCGTAAGGTAGGACTGCGGTGAGGTCCTGTTAAGAAACACAAGAACTTTTACATTTGAAATTATATTTTTGTGTATTATCTGATAACCGAACACTTCGTTGCCCACCGAAGGTGAAGCGGAGATTAGTACGATCTTCTTTGAGGGAATCCCCTTCAATTGCTCATCCAGTTTTGCTATCCCAAAGTACGGGTCTACATCTTCAGGTATGCCGTCCAATCCTCTGTATTCGACCATATTAATAAGTAGAGCTGAATGCTTTTAAATATATCATTCCAGCTCTTTGAATTCAAGCACCTCTCTGCTGGTTCCAGATAATCTGAAAGATCTTTTGCCATTTTCAAGTTTTAGATCTATGATTGCATCCGATAAGTTCTTTATGGTTTCTATAATATCAGGGGTATGCATTGCTGTATCAACCGAGAATATGGTTGTAACACCGGCGAGTTTGGCCTTACCGCAGATAAACTGGAGAAAACGATAGACCGTCAGAGGGTTGTTATACATAAGCAGATTTGAAAGATTATCAAAGATGTTTATGACCGTTTTTGCGTCTTTTATAAAATCACTGTTTACGCCCGACAATGAGACTGACAAACCTGTAAGATCCAAAGGCCCGTTAAGTATCTTTGCATATGAGTTGTCCATCGCATTCGGTGAGTTAGTTCTGCTGAAATCGTCAAGTATCTTGAAGTCCTTTCCGAGATACTGGTTTATCGGTATGTTCCTCACATTGAATTCATTTATAAGATCAGAATAAGATTTGGAAGTAAGAACGTATACGATCGCATTTTTTGATGCCAGGGCGGACTGCACTAAGTTGTATAGGAACTGCTCCTTTCCTGATTCCTTATTGCCGAAAAGGGCATATGTCTTTCTGTAATCCAGCCCTCCCGTTGATTCATCAAACGACTTAAAACCCGTTTTTATCCCTTCCATTCTAAATCAATTTCACTTTTTTCGATTTTATTCCCATCGGTGATCCGTCTATTTTCATTGAAACGTCAACCGTCAACTGATCGCTGTCTTTTGTAAAACTCATCTCTTCCTTTAACGATTCATTCGCAGGCATGTTTATGAACGGAAACAGATAGTTTGAAAGGCTCTTAAAAAGCTCTTTTTTGCCGGTCTTCTTGAGCATTATTGAAACGTTGTCGCTCATGTCCTGCGTTTCGACTATCTTAAAGTAATCCGTATCGACTATTATGTCGGTTATGCTTTCATGCGGTATACCCTTAAGATCCTCTATTATGGGATCAATATTTTCATCCGGACCGAACTGTTTTGAAACGGATTTCTGCCCGTTGTTTTCCATCAGGTCCACCGTGAGCTTTACCGCTTTAACCAGGAAAAGGCGCATTAATATATTGTATAGTTTGTACAGCTTAATGGAAAGAGGATGCTGTGCCCTCACCCTTATCACGCCGTCCTTGTACTCCAGATCTATTGATACTTTTTTGTAGGGTATTAAACCGCTTATCTTTGAGAGGGGAGAATTGTCCTCATAAAAACTTTTCAGCTCGTTTACCGCATCGAAAATATCAATTTCCATGGTATTTATTATGATCTTAAAGGATTTAAAATTGACTGTATTTATTTAAGGTGAAATACACGCTCCGGTCGGCGCACTCGCGGGGTCATAAAGTATCTTTTCATCGGGGTGGATTGCCACCGCCTGGCCGTTTAACGATTCGATAACTGCGACGTAGCCCGCACATCCTGTACTGAGATTGAACCATGAAGAGATATTCCTGCCACTTTCTATTGAAACGTAGTTATTCTTCAGGCTTTTAGTTGTGACCCAGTTTACATACTGCTGATTGGTCATTACTATGAAAGAGGTATCAACGGTCGCATTATATTCCATGTGCACTTTGAACGTGTCTGGAATTGTCAGAAATGAATAGGAATCCGCAGCGACGTACGAAGGCTCGTTCCACACCGTAATCAATGGCTTGCCGTCCAAAAAGGAAAACGGTGAAGCGGAGACGTTCAGGTTGTGTATTTCAAGGGTAGAATTCGGGTAATAGGACAGTATGGACTTGTTTATGATTATGTTTACGCCGTTATTCGCCAGACAGAATGGACCGGAATTATTGACTGCCAGCGTCGCATTTGAAAAGTAGCACGAATTAAAGACGATTATGTGTGTTTTAAATGCG
>JAJZXE010000019.1 GCA_021802505.1 Nanobdellota archaeon | reverse complement strand
CTGGTAGTTGGATTGTATGGTGATTGTATGCCAGTGTAAGTGATTCTCCAGTTGTATGAATTATAAGGTGAAGGTAATCCTGAAGAAAACGTTGTAGTACAGTTCCATGCGCTGAAGGTATACGAAGTTCCTAAAGCAATCGAAGGCGTTGAATACGAAACACAGGATAGGGTATCGCTCTTTGCCGTTGCTGTGTAGGATACCTGTGCATTCTTTACGTTATTCGTAGTTATGGGTATGCTTGTTCCTGTTGCAACATTGGAAGTGGTTGTGCCGTTGTACGTGACCTGCCATGTTTGACTAGATGGTAAGCCAGTCTCGCTGAATGTCGTTATGCACGTCCATGTCGTAAACGTATTTCCGCTGCTGCCCTGTTCTGCGGTTATGTCCGGGTTGGAATAACAGTCTATGTTGTTGCTTACGGCGCTCGCAGTGTACGAGGAAACTGTTGTTATGTCCGTCTGCAGGATTGAAGCTGTAGTTCCTGATGCTGTGCTTACTGCAGAGCTTGAAGAACCGTCATAATTGGATACGTGCCACTGCTGGCTGGATGGCAGACCTGTTTCACTGAATGTAGTGGTACAGTTCCATGCGCTGAAGGTATAGCTTCCGCCAAGGCGTATGGAAGGCGTTGAATATGAAACACAGGATAGAGTATCACTCTTTGCCGTAGCCGTATAGAATACCTGCGTAGATTTTGTATTGTTTGTGTGTATGTAGATCTTTGAATTGGTGGAATTGCTCTTAGTTGTGCCGTTGTACGTGACCTGCCACTGTTGATTGGATGGCAAGCCTGTTTCAGTGAATGTAGTTGTACAATTAGAAGTGAACTGTATGATCTCTCCTACTCCCGTAGAGTGTGTTCCTGAGGAAGGGGAAGGTGTACTTATACAGCCCTGATATGCGACTGAAGGAACGGAGAAATAATAGTTTCCGAACGGTAAATTGAACGAAACGTTGTCATTGACAGCGGAAATAGTGGTTGAATTTGTGGAGGTATTGTAGTTTACTGTGAAAACACTGCCGTACGGCAGTCCCTTCTCTACGAAATACGTAAACTGGTTGTTTATTGGTATCGGGCCGCTGACTAATGTTGAAGATACGGTTCCGTTTGATACCTCGTATATACTCGATTTATAAGGAGTGAAAGATATCTGGATCTTTGAAAGATAGCTGCTTGTAGGTATACTAACCGGGACTCTGCATAAGGTTGACTGTCCGGTCGAGATTATACTGTCCAGACATGAATACGCTGTATATGTATTGCCGTTTACATTTATTGTTATGCCTGTTATATTTATGAACTGATTGTAGTTGTTTGTTATTTTAACGACCATCATGGTTGAATTTGCCTGTGCAGCCTGCATGGTTATTCCCTGAAAACCACTGATTATGGTGGGTGCGGAAGGAACACGGAATACACCGAATGAAAAAAGAACTATGATTACAGCTACTATTATTATCAGGACCCAGCCCCAGCTCATTAAATATTCTAGAGCAGCCTGTGAACGTTTCCGTTCCTTTTTTAAATTTTTAATCTTCATATAATCCTTTTCCTGGATTTTCACATATACATATCACCGTATAAAATATTTCAATATTAATACTTAATTTTGCTGTTTTACACTGATTTTTCTTTCAGATCAGAAAACACAGACACTGGCCACAATGTATATAGAGCTACTTCGCTATTTTTTGCCAAAGGAATCACTTATTCTCATTAAGTTTTTAATGATCTCGCTCCTGGGCAGATCCTCGGATTTTCCCTTGCACAATGCGGTTACTGAAAAAATAGTGCTTTTATTTGCGAAACTCGTCTCTGAGATGAAAATCTCCGGGGTTCCTTTTATAAACTTCAGCTTTTTTAATTCACTTTTCGTCCTGTTTATGAAACTCTCTGGATTTATCGAAGAAGGAATTTCATATCTTACTTTTACACTGCGGTATTCCTCATTATTAAGAAATATCGAAGCCTGCAGAACTATGCTGTTTGGTATCTTTATGGGTATATTATTATCCAGCCTTATTGTTGTAAATGTGAGTGTCATTTTTTCGACTACTCCTGTGTAACCGGGAACAATAAAATCCTGGGAAAAGAATTTAGGTGGATAACTCGGTGCTATCAGACCGTACTGCCATGTGCTTAATGTTATCCTGTCCCCTATGTTGAACGGTCTGGAGAACAGCAACACTATACCGCTGAAGAAATTGGAGAGGGATGCCTGTGCGGCTAAACCAACAACAACGCCTATGAATCCTCCACCTAAAATCACGGAGGTTATCCCTATTTTAAAGGAGGATAATGCAACTGCGATTACGACTATGTAACCGGCAAGGCGGGTAACAAAAACCACGGTATTGCCTACCTGCCTGTTTCCACGACTGGCCTTTTCCTCTACCACCTCGCTTAAAATGTTAACTATCAGAACCCCAGCAACAAGTATAAGAACAATATAAACTATGCTGTCTATATTTGCGGGTATAACTGAAACAAATCCGATAAGATACGCTGCGGCTGAGAAGACTAAAATGATTAAAACGATAAAATAAATCTTATTTCTTATTTTTACTGCCATTATTCTAATGAAAAAACTTCATGATATAAAATAGTTTCCGACCTCTTCCCGTCAATAAATTTATGAGAGTTCACTTGAACTTTATGGTGTAAAAAATATTATTATAAACGTGTGAGCGGGAAAACCCACGATTTGAATCGTGGGAATGGAAGCCCGCAGCTTTAGCTGTGTGGAGGATGTCACAAGATATACGGAAACAAACAGGCCGATGTTAAACCATTATCAGTCTTGAAGTTTTTCAGGACGGTTTCTTAAGTATCTATACAGTCTGGAGGCCGCAGAACTGAACAAGGATACATCGATGTAGCTGCCTGCAATTGCAACTGCATATAATATGGGGATAGTAAGCATCGCATGCTGTACATACGCAAGATTGTATTCATATGAAGGAATCAAACCAAGCTGTTTCTCAGCCGTTAAAACGAAGTAAAGCTCCGAAAATGCCACCGCGGCCGAAATCCCGAGTTTATAAAGCGTTTTATGCTTTACGGTTTTATTACCGCCGCTTTTTTCCTCTGGCAGGAGAACACGGTCTAACTTTGAAGGTTTACGCATGTTTTATAAAGATTAAATTGGGTATATAAAGATTTATTTATTTATGTATTTCTTCCAGTTTTTTCCGTCTTTCTCTACCGGAAGATAATGCACATTTTCATTTAATTCCCTGCCTTCCGAATACACTATTCTGTCATTATTCGGATTATTGTGCTCGAGTATGTCAAGAACCACTCTTCCTTCCCTTACGTATGGATATACATGCCAGCATACGGGAATACCGTTGCTGTTCTTTCTTATATTTTCCAGGATGTACTCCCTGTCCTCGCTTATATCATTAGCATCCGCTTTTCCCGTCAGCACTATCCTATAAACTCTAAAAAAGTTATGCTCATTTGAAGGATACATCCTGTCAGACTTGCTTACAGTATAAACAAGATTATCCTTAAGACGCTGGCTGAAAAGATCACTGTCACCGCCTTCCGAAGTGTATTTAATGCGTCCAGGAACGCTGTTTTTAAAGAGATAAAGAAAGTTTTCGGATCCTTTGTTGACGATATAGGCATGGACTCTTTTATAGGTTAGCACATTTGACTTTTTGAAGAGTTCATATTCCTTTGTTACGTCATCATCTGCTATGTTAACCTTAAGTACTGCAAATGCAAAAGCAAAATCCATATTATTACTGTAACCGCTGTAAGAATCAATTCTTTCGGCACTGCTTAAAAGCGACTCTAAAAAAGCCTCTTTTTTCATGATATTTATAGAAAAATTCCAATATATAAGCCTTTTTATTTATAATTTTTATAATTACGCATCATATTCCTGCTTATATTAGTAACCTGTTATTAACCGCCCTTCTTAATAACTTTTTACGGATTCATACATTTTATAAAATTCATCCCAAAGCTCATGCGGTAAATGCCCTCCAAATCTTTCAAAGAAGGTTTTTATCCCATTCAACTCCTTTATCCAGCCGTTTTTATCAAAGTAAAGAAGCTCTTTTAATTTTTCCCGGTCAAACTCCAATCCGTTTAAATCGATATCCTCCAAGCGGGGAATAAATCCTATCGGTGTTTCAACCGCTCCTACATTTTCATCCACTCTGTCCAGCATCCATTTTATGACCCTAAAATTTTCACCGAATCCGGGCCAGATATAATTTCCTTTCTGATCCTTCCTGAACCAGTTAACATTGAAGACCTTCGGAGGAATTTTTATCTTCCTGGCCACATCAAACCAGTGTTTGAAATAATCTCCCATGTTGTAGCCGCAGAAAGCCAGCATTGACATCGGATCATTGCGTATTATGCCTCTTTTTCCGCTCTGTGCCGCCGTAGTTTCAGCCCGCGTTATCGCACCTATGAGTATACCCTGCTCAAAAGTCTTTGCTTCATATACCAATGGAATCAAAGAGGAGCGCCGACCTCCAAACAGCATCGCGGACAGCGGTACACCGTCCGGATTTTCATATTCGGCGGATTTAAACTTATATTGGTTGATTGGAGTGGTGAATCTCGAATTCTTATGCGCGGCATTCTTTCCATAGCCGGGGCGCCATTCGCTTCCTGTCCAGTCATAAAGCATTTCCGGCGGTTCACTTAATCCTTCCCACCAGGGCGTATTATCTGTAGGGTTCAGTGCAACGTTCGTAAATATTGTATTCCTCTTTAAAGAATCCAAAATGTTGGGATTGCTGCTGGGACCGGTACCATAAGCTACCCCGAAGAATCCGTTCTCAGGATTTATCCCTCTCAGATTACCGCTGTTTCCGACGAAAAGCCAGCTTATGTCATCCCCGACGGTTCTTGCAGCGAAGTCTTTGAATTCATCCGGAGGCTGTATCATGGCCAGATTGGTCTTTCCGCTGGCGCTAGGCAGAGCTCCGCTTATATAATATTTTTTATTGCTGCTTTTTTGTATGATCTCCAGCAGAAACATATGCTCCGCCAGCCATCCTTCATCTCTTGCAGCAACGCTTGCAATTCTTAAAGCATGCGGCTTTTTGTTCAGCATCGCATTTCCGCCGTAGGCCGTATCGATGCTCATCAGCAGCCTTTCATCCGGGAAATGGCAGATATAGCGGTTTTTGGGGTTTAAACTGCCGGTAGAATGAACGGCTCTTACAAACCTCTTCTTTCTTTTTAATTCCTTTATCGCCGCTTTTCCCATCCTTGTCAATATCTGCATATTTACAACGACGTATGCGCTGTCGGTTATCTCCACGCCGACCTGTGAAAAATCCGAGCCGGCAGGTCCCATGAGATAAGGTACGACATACATTATTCTGCCGGTCATCACTCCGTCGAAAAGTTTCCACAGCATTTTTAAAGCCTTCTGTTTTTCCATCCAGTTATTAGTAGGACCAGCGTCATTCCTGTTGTCAGTGCATATAAATGTCCGATCTTCCACTCTTGCAACATCATTTTTATCAGTCCGGTACAGGTAACAATTAGGGTATTCCTTTTCATTCAGTTTTATCCATTTCCCGCTTTTTGTAAGCAAATCCGACAATTCACTGTTTTCAGCGTCAGAACCGTTGCACCAGTAAACTTTATCCGGCTTCGTTTTTGACCTGACGTTTTCAACCCAGGAAGAAAGATTCTCGGGGATATCCTTTAATTCATTTTCCCCTAGCATTTTATTTTTTAAAGTTCATTCTATAAATATTCTATTGGAGTTATTGTCGGCATTAACTACTGCGTAATCCTGTTTACAGTATTAAATGTTTAAATATTTAAATTATTCATTAGGCTATATGGCTTTTGCAAAATCATTGGATTCGCTCTACACATCTAAAAAAGAGATAGACGATATAATAAGCGGGAATTTAAAAAATGAAAATCTGAACAGACTTTTAAAAAGCAGGAACTTAAAGCTGGAGGATATATTAAAAAACGAGATTGAGGTAAGGAATGACTCTCCGGAGTGGCTGGCGATAAGCACTGGGTATAAAACCAGGTACTTTGAACCGAACTTAGCCGATATTATTGACGGTATTCAGGAAATTAAGGAATTTTCTCAAAGTACTTATAAGACTGTGAAATTTGACTTGTCAAAAAAAGGTGATACTTACCATATATATGCATTAGATGATAAAAATGATTTCCTGTTTTCTTTTAATATCTCAAAAAATAAATCCAGCGATGAAATGACTGACATATTCTTATACACTATAATATACAAAAAATTCGCCGAAAACCCTTCTTTCAGCAGGGAGTTATTTACGGTAATAAACGGCAAGATCTTGAAACAGGTGGAAAAAACATATTCAAACATCTTGGTGGAAGGGCAGAATTCTGTAGAAGAAGGATCTACTCTTACTGATCAGCTAAAGAACCTCGGCTTAGAAATTTACCAAAGCGATATAAACATGCACAGTATAGGCGGCTATCAGGATATCAAAGACAGGATTGAGAGGGAGATATTTACCCCCTTTATGCACAAGGATATATTAAACAGTATAAGAAAACTGACCAGAACAAACCTAAAAAACGACTTAAACAGCGCGCTTTTTTACGGCGAGCCGGGCACCGGCAAAACGATGATGGCCAAGGTGATATCGAATGAAAACAAACTGAATTTCATTTACATGAACATTTCGCAGATATATTCGCATTGGTACGGGGATTCTCCAAAAAGGATGGAATCCGCATTTGAACTGGTAAAGGAGTACTCTAAGCAAAACGGGAAAACAGTGCTATTCATAGATGAGATAGATTCATTGGGAAACAGGCAATACAACAGCAGCGAAAGCAACAAGGTATTAAACGTGCTGCTTACCAAGCTCAGCGGGATTAAATCGGAAGAGAACGATGACCTGCTGCTGATAGGCTGCACAAACCTTATCGACAGCTTAGATCAGGCATTGCTGTCCAGATTCAAAAGCAGGGTATACTTCAGAAAACCAAATGAAGAAGACCGGAAAGAAATAATAAGGACTTACTCCCAGAAATTAACTCCGGATGAGATAAGCCTGTTTGCCAAGAAAACAGACGACTTGACAGGTAGGGACATAGAGTCCATAGCGTCAATAACCGAGGAGAACCTGGCTTATGATATAGCGAATAAAAAGAAAGATTATTACACTCCAAAATTAGAGGATTACCTGAAAGCAGCTGGTTTATTCAGGGAGCATTCTGCAGAAGAAAAGAAAAAGAACAGCGGAATGTACATGTAATATCAACCGGACAATGCCTTAAAATCGCTTACAGTCTTTCTGTTTACCTTTCTCCAATCCATAAAACGCCTGCACTCCGTGTCTTTAAACGAAGCTAATCGGCTGAAATCCTTTTTCTGGCCCATATTTATTTCACTGCCGTAATATATCACGGAGTTTTTGGAATCTATCACTTTTTTCAGTATTTTATTTACGGTCATCGGATCATTCCTCTTTATCCAGGACAAACGTTGCATGTCATGATTATCGGCAAAAACGAAGGAGTCATCCGCTTTTATCTCCTTCAATCTGCCTCGTCTCAATTTGAGGTTTGCACTGAAATTTAAAGGGGTTTTGAAAAATTTCCGGAAAACATTCATTGCCAGCTCTTCCGCCTTTGAATCATCCTGTTCATCCCAGGTTTTACCCCTATTTTCAGCCAGAATCGAACGAAGTTTTTCCCTTGTAGCTGCGTCTTCGGCAAACCACAAAGTATCGGTGTACTTCGGATCTATGCCCGACAGCCATATTTCCGGAAGAAAAATAAAGTCTTTTTTATAGGAAGTGCATGCCCTGGTAAATTCTCTCCAAAAACGCATTGACGGGCCGACTGCATGATCAAGTCTGAACCCGTCGATATCGGCTTCCCTGATCCAGTACAGGGCGGCATCTATAAGATAGTTAATGACATCCTGGTTATCCGTATTTAATTTTGGAAGAGTATCTACATCTACAAAACGAAGGTAGGTGTTTCTACCGGAAAAGACGAACCATTTGCGGTAATGACTGTTTTTATTATTTAGCGCGGATAAAAAATATTTGTGTTTGCTTGATACATGGTTTGCTACAAAATCGAGTAAAACCTTTATCCCTTTCTTATGCGCCGTGAATACAAGCCTTTTTAGCGTATCATTTGAACCGAAATGTCTGTCAACGCTGCAGAAATCCAGGGTAGAATAGCCGTGATAGTCCAGAGTAGAAAATATAGGAGTTAACCATATCGCATCGAAGCCCAAATCTCTTATATATTGTAGCTTGTTTGTTATTCCTTTAAGATTACCACCGAGCCATCTTCTTCCCGTTGTATTGCCAAGCGCGTAATCTCTGCGCGTATCCGCAGTGGAAAATCTGTCAACAAATACCTGGTATACTTTCATTTAATTCACAATATCTACAGGAAATAAAGAAATAAATATTATAGCTCGCATTGTAATGTAATGGTGAAAGTTGTTTTAAAGGATGTATACAAATCTTTTAAACAAAAGAAAAAGATAGTAGAGGTTCTTAAGGGGGTAAATTTAGAGGTACAGGACGGAAAATTCACCGTTATACTTGCACCGTCGGGAGAAGGCAAAACCACCCTTATAAGGGTTATTGCCGGACTGGAACGGCAGGAAAAAGGGGATGTATATATAGGTGATAAACTTGTAAATGATACCCCTCCGAAAGACAGAAACCTCGCAATGGTTTTTCAAAACTATGCAATATATCCTTTTATGAACGTATACGACAATATAGCCTTTCCGCTTAAGTTGATGCGAAAAAACAAGGATGAAATAGCTAAGAGGGTAAAAGACGTCGCGAAGATGCTGGAGATAGACCAGTTACTCGACAGAAAACCAAACCAGCTTTCCGGCGGCCAGAGACAGAGGGTGGCGATAGCAAGAGCATTGATAAAGGGAACTAACCTGCTGCTTTTGGATGAGCCCCTCTCCAACTTAGATGCACAGCTTAGGACCCTTGCAAGGGCGCAGCTTAAAGAACTCCAGGAAAAGCTGAAAATAACCATAGCATATGTGACTCATGATCAGACGGAAGCGATGGTGCTCGCAGACAACGTCGCTATACTTCACAATGGAAAGATAGAAGCGTTCGACAGCCCGCTAAACGTTTACAGGAAGCCGCGCGACACGTGGGTGGCGGGCTTTATCGGAAACCCTCCGATGAATCTGATAGATGGAGAATTACTGGATGAAAAAACGTTTAAATTCAACGGCTACAAGGTAAAAATACCGGCAAGCGTTTCCAAAAGATTAAAAGTCAAAAAGGGGCCGGCAATACTTGGCATAAGACCCGAAGATGTAAAAATCGGAGAAGGAGATATAAAGGGAGTGATAAAATTCATAGAACCGCTGGGATCGCAGACGCTTCTGCACCTGCTTATCGGAAAAAATGAGTTAAACGTGATGGTTTTTCAAATGCATACGATAGAGCTTAACAAGGAAGTTGATCTGAATTTCTACAGCGATAATCTCGTCTTTTTTGACAAGAAAAGCGGCGAGATAATAGAGAATTAGACAATACTGCAATTAACCCGTATAATTTTAGGATTTGTAATTTAAAGCGGTGATAACATACATAGCTGACGACCATGTGAGCGGCGAAGTGGTCTGCAGAGGGTTCCCATGGTTTGGATCTATAGCCTCGGGTAAAAGCCCGTTTTGTGAGTGACTTATAGCCCACGTCATCATGTTCAATGCCCCGGTATGATTCCCGATCTTCTCATAGTAATACGCCAGAAACAGCGTGGTTATTATCCACGGCGGCATGGGTCCGGAACTGTCGCGTAAAGCCAGGGTATAATGGTAATTATCGCCGGTGAACCTTGCCAGCCCGCCTTCCTTTGTCAGCGCCTTTATCATGCTGTTTATGTCGCTCTTTGCCTGCACTGAATTTACACTGACAAGGCCTAATGCAATCGGCAGTATTGAAGAAGAATCGGCTATCATGCTCGGAAGAAGAGTAAGACTGCCGCTGCCGTTTATGTATATCTCTGCAGTAGTCGCATATTCTGCATAATAGGTGCCGTTATAAAAATACTTCTGTATAGAATTGTTCAGACTGTTTGAATAACGGTTTATCACGGTGGTTGGCAGTCCGAATGAAGAAAATAGGTATGAAGACTGCTTCATACCCAAAAGATCTATTGCCTGTGTCCAGAAATTATATGCCAATACATCCTCCCATATGCTTAAGTCCTCTGGTATAAGCTGGAATTTACTTTTATTTATGTTCAATTCCTCCCACCGCAGTGACTTGTTTATAGTCGGTATAAAGCCGGAAACCAGCGCAGAATCATGCGTAAGGTTAAACAGGGAAGTTATACCTATCTGGAATAGACCGAGACTGTCGTATTCGGGTATGCCGTACGAAGTATCAGGAACAGAATTCCAGAAATTGTACCGCGTGTACCACGTACCGTTGCCATTTTGAACGCTCGCCATCCAACTCCAGTATTTCTCCGCAGAATTCACGTGTCCTGCATCCTGCAAAGCCATGGCTGCAAACGAACCGTCCCTTACCCACGCGTACAAGTATATCGGAGACGGGGATGCGGCAAACTCTCCGGTTATGGGGTTCTGATCGTCTTTAATCAGCAATAATGAAGTATGATACTCATTCAGGAAACTGCCTCCGAGGCTTATATTTACAGAGTCATCAAGCCACCTGTGTATCTTTGCATCGTTTTCTGATAATAACGCAGGCAAAGAAGAGGGTGGGGCTGAAAATGAAACTATTACGGACGAATTGCCGCTTCCCAGTATGTACGCGTAAGTCTTACTGTTGTTTATCAGGACTTTGAATGAAGAATTCGGGGAGTAAAGATATACAGTGGGATTACTGCCCAATATGAGCGTGTCATTTTTTATCAAATGAGAATTGTTTCCATTCATTTCAAACAAAAATTCATTTATACCGCTGGAATTTTGCTCAATGACCATGCTGTTAGAATCAAGCGGCAGGGATATCAAATCCGTAGCGTTTGTCCTGTTTATAAGGATCTGATTATTTAATGAAAGCACGGCTTTGGTGGAATTTCCGCCCAACATGTAAAATCTATAATTCAGCAATCCATAACCCTTGAGCATGATATCGGATATGTATGGTATACCTTCCAGTCCTATTTCAGGATTTGGGATTCCTGTGTAAATCAGAGCAGAATCATTTACCCAATTACTTAAAAGCAACGCGGATACAGAGCTGTTATATGTCGCAATCTTAGTACTTATCTGCCTGCCGCTGGTTATAAAAATAAGCAGCAATACAATTACAACGAGTAATGCCGCTGCAATAACCAATGCTTTAAAGATCGCCATCATTTAGTACCGCTCATTGAATACATTTGTGTCAGATATCTTTGGAAAACTATAAACACCACCAGAATCGGCAGCCCCATCAACAAAGCGAAAGCGGAGAAAACATTTAAATTGACGGAATTTACGGCGGAAGTGCCCCCTATTGCAGATACGTGATAAAGGCCAAGCATAAGTGTATAAAGCGCGCCCTTGGTTATAAAAACGTTTACGACCGCATAATCGGTATAAGCCCCGATAAAGGCCAAAAGGGCGATAAACACGACCACCGGAAGGGCTATCCTGAAAACTATCGTAATAAAAGATTTAAACCTGCTCTGTCCATCCACCATCGCCGCCTCTTCGTATTCCTTCGGAATGGAATCTATAAATATCTTTGACATGTATGCGCCGAATATTGCGGTCCCGCTGGCGTATATGACTATAAGACCGAAATAGTTATTTAGAAGACCTAATTTTGAAAAACTCAGAAACAGGGGTATAACTATCGCTGTAAATGGAAAAAAGGTAAGGACGTACAAAAAGATTATAATGGCTTTTTTGCCGCTTATGTTCAGCCTTGAAAGGGCGACTCCGGCAATCAATGCTGTTAAAACAGCCAGCAAAGTAGTCCCTCCCGCCAGGATAAGGCTGTTTCTGAGCCACAGTCCCAATTGACTGCCTAACACATATTTATAAGCGGATAAGGTAAATGAAGAAATGCTTGGGATCATACTGCTTAAAGTCAACTCTGATATCGACGAAAGTTTGCTGAGCGAGGTCAAAACTATGTAATATATCGGGAATATCGCAAAGATTATTACT
>JAJZXE010000018.1 GCA_021802505.1 Nanobdellota archaeon | reverse complement strand
ATTATAACGGTATGCTAAAATTTTAATAGAATAACAAGCTTATAAACGTCAGATACGAGTGTGGAATGTTCGTATTGTAAATCTGCGTCTATAGTGAAAAATGGTAGACTTAAAACTAACAAAGGTATTCTTGTGCAAAAGGCGAGGTGTAATTTCTGTAAGAAATATTTTTCAGTAAGTGGGTTTTATACACGGCTTAGCTGGTCCTTATAAAATTTATGTAGCTCAAACAAGGGGCATACGCGATGCAACTAAATTTTATTCCAAGATAGGACTTACGGAGTTCAATCGTTTAAGAAAATTAGGAGCCATTATTTTAAATAATTTATATTTTAATCTAAGTTCTTTCGAATGAAAATTTGCAAACTTCATTGTTCAATGCCGAGCATTCCTTCTCGTTTAGTTTCAAGGATGAGCCGGTTAATTTATATGAAAGAGTGGAAAGCAGGCTTGATAACAAAAAACACCTTTTTTCCAGCGCTTCATCGATATGCAGTGCATTAAATGAATTATATATATCTACCTCCATTAAATAACCCAGATCAGTTTTTAGCGTTTCAATCCTCCCTAAACCACTTATGACAGGCATTATGTCCAGGCCTTTTAACTTGTATTTTTCTTGTATAAGCTGTAAATTGTACTGCTGGTAAAGTTTTGCAAGCTCCTTTCCGGCCTGGCTTTCTATACCATAAACTCCTAATCCGATCAGTTTCCTTAATTTACTGAAAAGATATGGAAAATAAGTTACGGGCACTATCTCGGACGGTATCGAATTCAGGAATATATCCGTTTCATCTTCCAGTATATCGACTTTTTTTAGGTTTTCATTTTTATTTTCAAATATCTGGGAAGGTACGTAGGTATACTGGCTTTTGCTTTCTTTTATGCTTGCACTAAAAAAATCTATGTCAGAATCGCCAGTGCTCCTGCATTTTTCTTCGGTTACTTCAACATCTTTATTTGTAACTATTCTGTAGATACTTGTTAATAAACCTATACTGTTGAAACAGTAAGGCGAACTAACCATTATGTTTAGGAATGAATTTGAATTGCCTTCCATACTAATTTTATGTAAATCAATATCCCGGGAAATCTCATTTATTCTTCCGAATCCCAATTTTTTAAATAAATCAAAAATATCGGTTTCTGTTCTACCCCCTCTAATCTTTAATGCTTTTTGCTTGATTAAATCCTGTAAAAAAGAATAGAAAACGGTTGCCGAAACTTCTTGAAAGATCCCTTTAGTCGCAAGACCCAATATGAGATTTACAGAGTTTTGTAATGCCTCCAAACTCCCTTTTGGTAATACCATCACTCTTATTTTATTAAGAAGATACATACCTCTTTTCTCATCATACTCCAGCTCTAATGTCATATCTTTTAGATAAATCCGCAAAATTTATATGCTTTTAACCCCTAATTTAGGGATGGATCCGATTAAGTTAAAGTTAAAAACAATGATTCTTATGTTTGCAGTTTTGATTATTGTGGTAGTGGCTGCTGTTCTATACATCGTTTTTTTCATCAATGGATCTGCAACGCATAGCGTAGGAAATAACTGGTTCAGTATAAACGGAGCATCTCCGATAACAACAAACGGTAAACTCTGGGTAAATTTTATCGGTATAGAAGGCTGTCAATACTGTGCAATTGAAAGATATGCATTGTTCGATGCCTTAAGCAATTTCGGGAATTGGACCTATTACGGCAAGAAAGTAGAATTGAATACTTTGCCAGTTTCTAACAAATCAACTACCCCCCAAACAAACACTCTTTTTTACCACGCCTATGAAGGGGATTGGACGCTGAATTTTCTCAATCCGCATCTAAAATATACCTCCAATTATGTAAATTTTACCTCGGAGGAATTATATAACGATCAATACCCGAATCCATCGCCATTGCAGACTCTTACTCCTCTAGAAAATAAATATATATCAAAATACGACTCGGGAGGAGCCGTTCCTTTCTCATTGATAGGCGGAACCTTCTTTGAAATTGGTGCAGGAAATAGTTTGGCCCCGGGAGGAACACCAATAATATTTGCACCAAATGGTACAGGATATATGCCCGAATATATAATAAGCGAATTTAATACAACTGGATCAAATATAAATCAAGGAATAACAAAGGAAGCGGGTTATATAACTGCGATGATTTGTAGGGACATAAACAATGCAGCGGCGATTTGTTCTTCTAAATCCCTTCCAACCGTTTAAAACCTTTAATATTCGGTTTATTCTCTAGTAATTATGGTTAATTATCGGAGTTTCGTTTTGGATAATGGCTTGAGAGTTTATTTCAAGCAGAATAATTATTTGCACAGCATCGGAATAACTTTAGGAGTCAACTATGGATTTTTTAACGAAAAAAACACTGAAAATGGCTACGCCCACTTGCTTGAACACATGGTTTTTGAGGGGACTGAAAATATCAAGAAAAAAGATTTGAGGGATATATTAGATGAAAATACTATTTATTGGAATGGAGAAACTGATGCCGAAACTACTGATTATACATTTAAAGCCTTGCCGTCAACCAATTTTAAAGTATTGTTTTATGCCCTGAAAGAGATGGCCTTTAATTCGGATTTTCCCTCCACAAATCTCCATAATGAAAAAGAGGCTGCAATAAATGAAATACACGGAAATTTTGGCAGTGAAATGAGTTTAGAAGGTGCGATTGCAAGAGCGTATCTTTTTAGAAAAAATACAAATACATTTTTTGGAGGCGATGTAAATGTAGTGAATAAAGCAACAAAAACCCAGTTGCTCGATATTTACGAAAAATACTACTCTCCTAAAAATATGCTCTTATCAGTTGTAGGTAATTTCAAGGAAAAGGAAATAAAACCTCTTATTTGTGATGCCTTTGGTAGTATTGATAAAAGTTATAATAAACCTGAAATTGCTGTTTACACCGGAAATATAAATTATAGAGAAATAAATATGCATAATTTTAACCCCAAAAAAGGCCAGTCAAATATTTTATTCGGTATGAAACTTCCAGGGGCTTCCAATCTTTACAGCAAATCGAATACTGCAAGGGCCAGCTTGGGTTATATACGAAATTTGCTCACGAGCAGGTTTATGGAAAATATCAGAGATAAAATGGGGATAGCATACCAAGCATACGCCGATATGCAAATCAATAAAAACAGCGGGTACCTAGCAGTTTTTTCGCAGGTTAAAAGTAATAATTTAGAGAAAGCAGAGAACATGCTATTTGATGAGATAACAAAAATCACGGAAGGAGAATTTCCTCCAAAAGCTGTAGAAGATGCAAAGATGATTGCAAACATGGATCTTTTAGAGTATATTGATTCTGCGCTTGAGCATTCAAAAGGCCTCTCTGATTCTATTCTTTTATACGGGAAGACGCCTTACGAGCTTTATAAGGAATATGCAAACATAACCCTTGACAATTTAAGAGGCACTGCTAATAAATATCTCAAAACAAAAGGAGATAATAATTCAGTGCTTTTGGTTTCAAGTTAACCCTAAAATCTATTTAAGCGATAAATTTCCTAAAATAAAGATGTTAGGAAAGAAAGTAAAAAACATAGAAATAAAAAAAGGGGAGAAGATATCTGAACTTATCTATGCATTTTCAGAGGCAGGAGGGTTTACAGCAAAGAAACTAGCGACAGCCTCCGATATATTCAAGGATATGCAAAAAGACAAGCAATGTGTAAAATTCTTGTCATTTCCAGCTGATGTTATCTCTACCGGCTTGAGAGGGGTTATCGTTGACTTAGTCAAGAATAAAAATGTGGATGTCATAATTACTACCTGCGGAACATTGGACCACGACTTAGCAAAAGTATGGAAAGATTATTACGCAGGAACTGAGATGTCCGATGATGTGAAATTAAGGCAGGAGGGCATAAACAGACTTTATAATATTTTTATACCCAATGACAGTTATGGTTATATATTAGAGGACAAGCTGATACCGATACTAAAAGAAGCTGCTTCTTTTCAAAAGGAATATTCCACGAGCGAATTAATAGATTTTGTAGGCAGTAAGATAAGCAGGGAAAGAAATGCAAAAGAATCAATTGTTTTTTGGGCGTGGAAAAATAAAATACCAATAATAGTACCCGGCATAACCGACGGCAGTGTAGGTTCCCAGATTTGGATGTATTCCCAAAAAGACAAAAATTTCAGGATAAATCTGCTGAAAGATGAAGATCTCCTGGCAGAGATAGTTTTCAAGGCCAAAAAAAGCGGCGCATTAATGCTTGGCGGTGGAATCTCAAAGCACCACACTATCTGGTGGAATCAGTTCAAAAATGGTTTAGATTATGCAATATACATGACTACTGCGGTAGAATGGGACGGTAGTTTATCTGGTGCAAGATTAGAAGAAGCAATATCATGGGGCAAGGTAAAACCTGAAGCAAAACAGATTACAGTCGAAGGAGATGTAACTGTTCTTTTACCGCTGCTTTATGCTTCTTTTTTGGGGTGAGAATATGAAAATAGCGGAATTAAAAGATGGAATGAGCGATGTCGATTTAACGGCAGAAGTAACGGAAATAGGCGAGGCCAGAGAAGTAATGACAAAATTTGGCAGCAATAAGGTGGCTACCGCCAAAATAAAAGACGATAGCGGGGAGTGCAAATTGTCTCTTTGGGGAAAACAGATAGACATGTTTTCCATTGGAGATAATGTAGAGATAAGCAAAGGCTACGTGAAATCTTTTCGAGATGAGCTGCAGGTTAATGTAGGAAAAGCAGGTTCTATAAGAAAAGTGTAGTATGTTTTTATTTTATTTTATTTCTCTGTTTATTATTTTATTCGGTTTTGTGGCGTATCCCCTAATATCAAAAAAATATATAGGAAAAATAGGCTATAGAAAGTTTATACCAATATTTTTAGGTTTTTCTGTTGTTGGATCCGTTATAATCTCCTTAGTTGTTTACAGAACATTTTCATTCGATTTTTTTTATCTCCCTTTGCTGGCAGGTCTGGGGGCAATGTATACCTCTGCGACTTATCTGCTTTTTTATTCAATCGAGCGTTACAATCTGTCAGTGATAAACACTATATTGGGAATACAAGACATACTCATTGTACTTTTTAGTGGGATATTCTTTTTTATCGCAGAAGTGAAAATCATTTTACTGCCGTTTTTTATAGTGATGCTTGGGATAATATTTCTCGTTTTTGGCAGTACCGGCAAAAGTAAATTTTCAAAGTATGTTCTGCTCGCGCTCGCGGCTGTTATCTTATGGGTTTTCATGTGGATTATATTTTATACGATAAATACTAGTTTTCCTCTTATTTATTATTCAGTTCTCCAATTATTCTCATTTGTATTCTGTATCCCTATCGCGTTTATCCAAAATAGGTCAAAAGGAATACAATATTATACCGCCGAGAAAAAATTCTTTTATATTGGAATAGCGGGTATCCTAAACGGCTCGGCCACCGTTGCATTTTCATTCGCTTACAAGTTTAATGCCCTTCTAACTCCATTTGTCGCCCAGTTGGCCATACCGTTGGTAATCATTTTCTCCGTTTTGTTGCTGAGAGAACGGCCCCAAAAACTGGAGATAATAGGGTTAAGTCTGTTGACTTTTGCGTCGTTTTTATACATATTTCATAGCTATCTTTTTATTGTATAGGTCAACACTCAGAGTGAATATTCCACGGTCTCTATTTTTCTTGCCGTTAATGAATAATTATCATTGAATTTATTCATCCTTGCAGATACTGTTACCTGGTATAATCCGAATGAAATATCCTCAATTTTTTCTTTTATGTCCTGCTTTCTTGATATTTTTAGCAATGATTCGGCCTGTTTGTCAAAAAATGTTATGCTTGAGCTGTATATACCGTCGTCTAAAATTCCCCTTATTTTAAGTGTTTTAGACAGCGCCTTGTCCTTGTGGATATCGCATTCCACATCAACCTTCTTTTTGCAGATGTTGCATCTTATTAGGTAAATATCATTGGAAAAAAGCCTGGTTATGAACCCGTTAATGTCGGATGTTTCTCCGTCCCCCACCTCACCTATTTTTTTGTATTTCTCTCTTATTTTTACATTTTTATGCTCTTCATTTGAATTGATGGACAAAGCGCTTCCGCTGCCAAGGTTTAATTCTATTATCCCATTGAAAGAGTTTTCCTTCGAATAAGCATTGGCCATGGAGATATTGTCCCCGTCTTTGCTGTTCATTATTCTATCTATATAATTTTCATTCCACGTAATTACCTGCATCTCCCCCGTTTCGTCTTCGATCACAAAATTCATCACTTTTGCCGCCCTGCCTTTAACAGTTACTGTTCTCGGCGGGAATTTTCTTTTTATTTTTGCGGATATGTTTACGTGATTGATTCTCTGGTTTATCTCTTTTATTTTATAGTCTCTTTTTATTGGTATTATGCCGTTTTCTGTGGCAAGCATCCTCAATATTGCGTCTTCCGTTAAATCTGGAAATTGACTTTTCCTCTGCTTTATTATATTCGCAACGTCATCCTTGGAAAATTTCCCCTTTTCCGTTATCTTATCAATTATCCATTCTTCCATCATTTAATTATTGTTTCAACAAGTTTTTTAATTTTTTTGAACGATTCTTTGTTTTTGCCCTCGTAATAAATTCTTAAGAGGGGCTCTGTGTTGGATTTTCTAAATAATATGAACCCACCCTCATTTATTACTTTTACTCCGTCAATTCTCTGGACGTTTCCATATTTTACCGCCTTTTCCTCCATTTTTTTCAATTTTTCAGTTCTTTCTGTTTCATTTTTGAAAGGTATTGATTTAGATTCAAAATAAATTTCGGGGAACTCTTTTGCCAGTTCACTTATCTTTTTGCTGGTTTTATTCAATATGTTTGCCATTAAAACCGCCCCAAGCAATCCGTCTGAAAAAGGGAAGTATCTCGCAAAGTAATAATGTGAGGCCGTTTCAACGCCAAAATCAAATTTACCCCGAGCTAATATCTTTTCAATATTCGGCCTGCCCACTTTTGAGTATGTAATGTTGGCAAATTCTTCCAAATGCGAAGAGCATGAAACGGTTGCTACAACGTTTTTAAGTTTAAGGTACTTTATGAAAATCATTGCTATGGTCATTGGATCTATAAAAACTCCTTTTTCGTTAATAAAAGCCACTCTGTCTCCATCCGCATCCAGCTGTATACCAAAATCCAGTGCTTTCTTTTTAACCATTTTTTCAAGCTCAATTGCATTTGTTTTTACCGGTTCGGGAGTTTTTCCATAGAAGTTGCTGTCGGGTTTTTTATGCAGTAACTCTGCTTTGCACCCAATTCTTTCAAATATATCTGGAGCTATGCTTGTAGTCGAGCCGCCCATACTGTCTATTCCTACCTTAAGCTTCATCTTTTTTATGCCTTTTGTGATATACTTAATATATTTTTCATAATAATCTTCTTCTTTTATACTGCCTATTCCTTCAGCGAATTTGCCGCTGTTATACACTCTTTTTATTTTTTCTGGTACTACAGTTATCCCGTCGTAATATGGTAGCAAACCCGTATATTCTGCGGGATTATGTGAAGCAGTTATGCACAGTCCACTTGTCTTTTCAAGAAACGATGCAAATACCGGTATCATTATAGGGCCTAATCCCACATCAATTACTTCTCCCCCACTTTCTATCAGGCCTTTCTTTACAAAATCCTTTATTGCAAGGCTGCCCTTTCTGTTGTCATATCCTAAAAATATTTTTTTGTCTTTTAATGATGTAATTATTGCCCGGCTTATTCTGTACGCGTTTTCTTCATTTATTTCTTGAGGGTATAAACCGCGTATATCATATTCCTTAAAAATCTCCATAACAGTTATAATGCTTGTTTTTATATAAGTTTTACAAATATTGTATTTCTCATTTTTATTGACAGGAAAGGTATAAATATAAGATTCCTTCAGTAAAACAAATGAAAGCCTATAGGCTGGAAAGCGGTTTGAGTTATCTGCCCGCTTACGGGAATTTTAGCGGATTAGGTATTTCTTTATCAGTTAAAGCAGGCTCATTCGGTCAGACAAAAAAGGAATCTGCTCATGCTTTAGAGCATCTTCTTTTTTGTAATAAAATAGATAACAAAAAAGCTGTGGAAACTTTAGCATTTTTATCTAATGGCAACTACAACGGATTAACCGATCTGGATTCGATCTCTTTTTACGCACTTGTGCCAGCACCAGAAGCAAAAACAGCCACAGAAGTTTTTTCTAAGATGATTCAGAATAGTTCATTCGATGAAAATGACATCAATCATGAAAAAACAGCGCTAAAATTAGAGTTATTAGGATTTGATACTCCCTCTTCAAGACAAAGTTTAATATTATGCGATAAAATGTATAATAACAGACAATTGAATGAAGCGTTGAGGCCTGCGACAGATTCTGAAATTAATTCTTTGAATAAAGCAGACTTGTTAGAGTTCTATGATGAATTCTTTACACCCAATAACTTATCGATAGCCTTTTTTAGTAATTTGTCAAAAGATTATATCGGATTTTTAGTAAATAATTATTTTGGAGAGTTTGGTAACACACATAAAAGTAAAAATATTGAGATACCTAAAGCTGTCTACAACACTGATACAGCGATAATTTACTCAAATGCATTCAAAAAGTCTAGATTGGGCTTTGGTCTGCCTTTGGTGCCCCGCACCCTTGAAAATGGGGCTTGTAGAAGTTATATTTACACTATTTCTTACGTTCTAAGTCAAAATCTTCAAAACCTGCTGAGATATGACAAAGGTCTAGTGTATTCCACGAAGCATTATCTTGAGTTTAATAAAACATTGGGGTATTTTGTGTTAGAAATAGACTCTTTAGAAGAAGATGCGCCGGCCGTCGAAAAAATAGTGAAGAACGAACTGGATAGAATAAAAAGTGGTGAGTTTTCAAAAGAGGACATTTCAAAAATCAATTTCAGTAACATTTACAACAAAAACATAACAAGACGGTTTTCTCCTTTGGATCAAGCACTGAACATCTCCAGATTCTATGAAGATTATATTGAATCTGATCACACAAACACTGATGAATCAGATAAAATAGACCTGGATTATTTAAGGAAAGTATCAAATGAATATTTCGGTTCTGATAAACTTTCTGAGGTGGTAATCCACCCTGAAAAATAGGATCATTTCATTATATTCTTTATCGCGGTTTTGATCTCTTCAGTTGCGGCTTCTCGGTTTAAATCTCTATAAAATGGTATCTTAGCCAACAGTGGCAGGTCTATCCGCTCGTCTTTCGAGCCCAATTCATTTATCTCGCCGCATTTGCTGCAGATAAAATAACTCATGTTCTCTATCAGTCCGATAACTGGGATATTCAGGCTTTTTGCCATTAATATTGTTTTTTTGCCCACAATATTCGACAAATTCTGCGGAGTAGTCACAACTAAAACGCCGTCTACAGGTATCGACTGAAACACGGTTATCGGTGCATCGCTTGTTCCCGGCGGAAGATCCAGTAATAAGATATCTAAATTGCCCCAGTTGGTGTCATTATACATCTGTTTTATTGCACTGGAAACCAGCGGGCCGCGCCAAATTATTGCTTTGACATCTGTCAGCATATCGACCGACATTATTTTTATTCCATTTTTTAATACTGGGATTATCTTTTCATTTTTGTCAGCGTAGGCCTTTGTATTTAAATCGAATAGAGTGGTTATTGACGGGCCGGAAATATCGCAGTCGAGTATCCCGGTCTTATATCCTAAAGAATTTGCGGTTTCCGCCAGTATTTTTACAACGGTGCTTTTTCCAACGCCTCCTTTGGCAGAGTAAACAGCTATTATCTTTTTTATGTTTTTCTTTTCATATCTTTCTATGCTTTGCGGCATTGTTATCTGCTCTTTTCTTATTGTTTCTTTTATGTCTTCAAGCTCTTTTTTGGTCATGAATCCGAAATTTACCTCAACGTTTTCATAGCCTTTTTCTTTTAGGATAAGTTTTATGTCCTTTTCTATTGTTGATGATAATGGGCAGCCTGGCACCGTTAATTTTACGTTTATTTTTATTATTCCGTTCTCCTCTTCAACGGATTCAATCATTTTTAATTTGACTATGCTTATTCCTATTTCCGGGTCCCTGATGGGCTCAAGTGCGTCAATTATACCTTTAAGTCTTTCTCCCTTTAATTTCATATTTTAATCCGAGAACAAAAGCTTACTTCTTTTTTTCTTCGTCTACATCGGCTATGCCATTAGAGGTTATCTCAAAAGACGCTTCTCCTTCCGGTAGACTCGGGGAGTCTACAAGTTTCGCGACTCTGCTCCCTTTTCTTCCTTTTCTAAGATAAATTCTGTAAGTTGCAACATGGCCGATTATATGTCCACCGACTGCGGCAGTGGGATCTCCGAACATTACATCCGGCCTTGACATTACCTGATTTGTTATATAAACAGCTATATTAAACCTGTCAGCAAGTCTTTGAAGAGTATGGAGAACAACGTTTACTTTTTGCTGCCTGTCTGCTAGCGTTCCTCTTCCGATGTATTCCGCACGGAACAATGCCATCATGCTGTCAACAACTATAAGTCTTATTTTTGGATCTGAGTTTACCAATTCAGGTATCTTATCTACAAGTAATACTTGGTGATCGGAAGAGTAAGCCCTTCCTATCTTTATATTTTGCAATGCCTGTTTTGGATCTAGCCCCTTCACAGCCGCCAGCTGTTCAATTCTCGCAGGTCTGAACGTGCCCTCTGTGTCTATCCATATTGCGTGGCCCTCCAATCCCCCTTTATCTAGTGGTAATTGTACATCCACTGCTAGTTGAAAAGCAATCTGACTTTTTCCCGAACCGTATTCACCGTAGCATTCGGTTATGGACTGCGTTTCTATGCCGCCGCCCAATAATATATTCAGGGTTTCACTGCCCGTTGAAATTCTTTGGACTGTTCTTCTTTTATCTTCAAACTCTAAACCGGACATAAAGTTCATCTTTGAGGCTTCTCTGGCCTCTGCAACTATCTTTCTGGCAGTCGGTTCTCCTATTCCGCATGCTTCAACAAGAGCCATCGGATTTGCAGTAGCCAGCGCAATTATATCCTGATAGCCGGCGTTTCTTATCTTTGACGCAATCGTACTTCCCACTCCCGGTAAATCTTTTATATCTTTATATTCAAAATCAGAACTTAATTTTTCGACTTCTTCATTTTCTTCCGTTTCATTCTGTTCAATTTCATCTTCTTCCATTTTTACCTCACTTTACCCTGTTTAATACAATTGTTGTATCAGTCCTGCCAACACCTTTCTCCTTTCTTAATTGCGAGACTACAAAATTCGAAAGTTCTTCTATATTGTTGTATTTCAGCCTTATAAGAAGGTCCCACTGGCCGCTTATAAGCATGACTTCCGTAACTTTCTCATCGGAACTTATGGCCTTTGCTATCTCTATTGCGGATTCCCCCTGGGAAACCTCCACAAAAATTAACGCTTCCATCTGTTCCATAGTTCAATTAATCCGTGTCTCTATTTATAATTTTAGTTGTGTCTTTATAAATTTTGTCAAAAATATTAAAGTATTTAATTAACCGAATATAATAATTTATTGTAACGATGAGGTGATTGATATGATAGGAAAAACTGCGCCAAATTTTGAAGCAGAAGCTTATTCAAACGGGGAATTTAAGAATGTTAAGCTGAGTGACTACAAGGGCAAATGGCTAGTTTTATTCTTTTATCCGGCGGATTTCACCTTTGTATGTCCTACGGAGCTGGAGGGCTTTGCCGATGACTATGATAAATTTAAGGAAAAGAACGCAGAGATAGTGGCGGCGAGCGTAGACAGCGTGCATGTGCACAAGGCCTGGGCTGAGAGTGACAAAAGGATCGCAAGGGTTCATTTTCCCATATTAGCCGACAGGAAAGGGGTTGTAAGCAGAGATTACGGTGTATTAAACGAAGAGAGCGGAAATGCCCACAGAGGATTGTTTATAATAGACCCGGAAGGAATCATAAAATATATGGTTGTTACGGATGACAACGTGGGTAGAAGCACTGATGAAACCTATAGGGTTCTTTCGGCACTGCAGACCGGCGGACTGTGTGGAGTAAACTGGAAAGAGGGCCAGGAAACAATAAAGAAATAAAATGACAAGACCTTCTTGGGATGAGTATTTTACCGAGATAACCAAAAAAGTAGCAGAAAGATCTACATGTGATAGGGGCCACGCGGCCTGTATAATTGTAAAAGAGAACAGAATTCTAGCAACGGGCTATGCCGGTTCGCCAAAAGGAATGCCGCATTGCGATGATGTTGGACATTTACTAAGAAAGCAGTACGACAATGAGACGGGGGAAATAGCAACACACTGTGTGCGCACGATTCACGCGGAGCAGAATGCAATTACACAAGCCGCAAGATTTGGTATTTCGTTGGGTGATTCTACTGCTTATGTTACGATGGAGCCGTGCTTTACCTGCGCAAAGATGCTTGTGCAGGTAGGTGTAAAACGAGTAGTGGCGTTCAAAAGATATCATGATAACAAGGATACCCTGGATCTTTTCAGCAAAGCCGGCGTTCTCCTGGAAGTAAAAGAAGACAAGGAAGAGGAGTACAGCAACAAATAATTACTGCCTGTATACTAAATAATCTTTGTACTTCTTTGCGTGCTGGTTTATTTCATGCTCCTTTGTCTGATTCTGGTTTATTATATGCGTAACTGAAAATCCATCCGTTGTCATATAATCCGATATCAGCGATCTGTGGCACCTCCACGGTAAAATTTCCGCGCACATAACTACGGTTCTCTCCTTCAATGCTAGTTTTTTTAGGTGTTTTATGCCCTCTTTAAATTCCGTCGTTTGCATATAATCTGCAAACCCTTTAAATGAATTGTTTTTCCAGAAGTCATTTACGGAGTTTTCATTTATCTTTCTGCGTCCGCCCAAGTCTTTTAAACTTTCATAAGATATTTTGTTTTCCGGCAGTTCTTTTTCAAGTGTGTTCTTGTTAAACTGCGGATTATACTTTGATAGCGGCGTGCTTCTTACATCCACTACTT
>JAJZXE010000017.1 GCA_021802505.1 Nanobdellota archaeon | reverse complement strand
TTGTTCCAAAGGATTTATTAAACGGCGTAAGTGAGAAGTTTATACAGACCAATAGCCCGACTTCACTGCTTGCGGGAAGCTCGGCAAGTGTGAGTTACTCTACAAATGGAGTCACACCTCCATCAGGAATAATATATTATGTTCCTATAACAATTTCAAATGCACAGGGATCAGCTACCCCTAACGGTTTTCAGCAGCGCGTTATCATTAATGCTCCTAATTTCGGTTATTATGAAGCCTCAAACATGCAGAATGTGGAATTCTTTTATAGCAATGGTCAGGTAATCCCCTCCTGGCTTGAAATGGGAAATAACAGCTATTCAAAGACTGTTTACTGGCTTAAACTCAACTCTATAGGTGCATCCTCTTCGGAAGTAATTTATATGGGTTTTGCTGCGCCTTCAACCAACTTGTTCAATGGGAATACTGTAGGAGAAGCACCGCAGCTTTCCCCTACCTATGCAGAGTACGACAACGGCGGTAACATATTTAATATATATGCAAACGGCAATACAAAATCAAGCGATTTTACTACAGCCGAAGAGTCAAGCGGAAGTATAACTCAATCGACTGGGGTTAATTATCCTGGTTCATATAGCGGCTCTATAAATGCATTATATGATACTGGCGCTTATTTTCCTGTTGAATTGGCCGGGTATCCTAACACAGTTTATAACGCATCATCCTTATCAAATGGTCCGGCAATAGTAGAAGCTAATTTCAATATTTCGACCGCTGAGGGTTCTGATAATGGAGTTATAGGCTTGGGGAATCTGAGTTATATCCCTTCAGACCCCGCCTGCAGTGGAAATAGCTGCAGTGGTCAAAATTCGCCGCCAGTTTGGGCGATTGGTACGCAGTCTGGCGGACAATCTACAGATTGCGGCAGTGGCGGATGTTATCTATTATTTCAGGACTATGATTATGGTCAGTATTTAACCGTAAGTTGTTCATTTAATGCAAAAACTGGCAGAATATGTACGTATTCGAATAATGGTAAATATTCACAGGGCAACAACGAACTGGGGAGTGCAAACGGCAACTGGAATTACGCGGAATTGAGATATGACGGTTCATCGACTTATTATTCATACGTTGGAGGTCTTCCACAATATGTTAATAGTGGTACTGGCGATTCTGCTAGTGTGAATACTGGATTCACTTTTTCCGGCAGCAATCTTTATGTTACTATGGTGTCATGGACAAGTCTTGGTAGTGCATATGCATATAAAGTTTATTACAACTGGATGTTCGCCAGAGATTATCCCCCTAATGGAGCGATGCCCTCCGTATCATTCGGTTCATTAGAGCCCGCAGGAGTTAATGTCAACTCAGGTAATCCAGGTACATACAGTAAGTATTTCACATGGAACGGCGGCGGCGCAGATGCCTATTACTATGCGTCCGGCGGCGCGACGTCCGAAAATTATTATCTCACTAATTATGCAGGTGCGTCATACGTTTCTGGTAGTACCGCTTCTTATTGTCCGCAATTAGATTCAACGCTTGCGTCCCTGTCCACAGGGATCTATTCCATATCCATAAATACAAACGGCGGGGGATATGCTTACTGCGGAGATACGATGGCCGAACTGACTTAATATTCACTTAGAAGAATATAATAAACAACCCCAATAGATTATTGACTGGTATTTCTTCGGTTGAAAATATATATTTAAATGAAAAAACGAAGTCGTCCTGTTGTAAAGTACTGCAATTACTGACTGTCAAATTCAATTTGATAAATTCATATATTGCCGAAGCAAAAGATTTAAATAATAAACACTTCTTTATAGTATATCAAAAATTTGATAAAACGAAGAAAGGAGGATAAAAATTATGGCAGAAACAAAACCACACATGAATCTGATTTTTATAGGGCATGTAGACTCGGGTAAGTCTACAACGGTCGGAAGATTACTCTATGAAACAGGCAGTTTTAGTGAGCAGGATAAGGCAAAGATACAGAAGGATATTGAGACCTTGGGAAAGGTAGACTTCGAGTTTGCTTACTTTTTAGATACTTCGGGTGAAGAAAGAAAGAAGGGAGTTACAATTGATCTGAGCCACGAGAAGTTCGTTACGGATAAATATGAGTTCACGATAATAGATGCTCCCGGACACGTTGACTTTATTAAGAATATGATTACCGGAGCCTCGGAAGCGGACGCCGCTGTTTTGGTGGTAGATGCAAAAGAGGGGGTAATGCAGCAGACAAGAGAACACGTTTACCTGGCCAGGGTATTCGGTATAAAGAATCTTATAATCGCAATGAACAAGATGGATCTTTTAAATTACGATGAAGCAAAATACAAGGAAGTAAAAGACTCCGTAATAAAGGTGGTTAAAGCCTCTTATCCAAACGCAGAAAGCCTGAATTACATTCCGATCTCTTCAAAGAACGGTGAAAACCTTAAGTTGAAAAGCGAGAAGATGCCGTGGTACACCGGTCCTACCCTATTGGAAGCATTAAATGCTATCCCTCTGCCGGACAGGCCTACCCAGTTGCCTTTAAGGATACCGATAGAAGACGTTTATTCCATACAGGGCGTAGGAACAGTACCGGTTGGAAAAGTCGTAAGCGGCGTGATGAAACCGGGCGACAAGATAGTATTTGAACCCTCGCATGTTACCGCAGAGGTAAAGTCCATACAGATGCATTACCAGAATCTTGACCAGGCCGGACCGGGAGACAACATCGGTTTCAATGTAAGAGGCGTTGAGAAGGAGCAGGTCAAGAGGGGAGATGTAGTTGGTTTAGTATCCGCACCCCCAACCGTTGTTACAGAATTCACCGCCCAGATAATCGTTCTTAACCACCCTACAGCAATATCTGCGGGTTACAGCCCAGTTTTGCACGCACACACCGCACAGGTTCCCGTAAAATTCAAGAAGATACTTAAAAGACTGGATCCTAAAACTGGACAGACCGCAGAGGAAAATCCTGCAACTATAAAGCAGGGCGATGCCGCAATCGTTGTTTTGGAGCCGATTAAACCGCTTTCAATAGAGAAATCTGACGTAATACCCCAGTTGGCTGGTTTTGCCATAAGGGATATGGGTCTGACTATAGCAGCGGGAAGATGCATTGACTTAGTACCGAAAGCTTAAATTGTAGAGGATAAATGCCGATAATTTTCTATCGGCTTTTTTTGTCTTTAATTCTTGGCTTTTTCCGCTTTCTTCTTATTGTTTTCTTTCTCTACTTTGCACGCGGGATTGACGCAGAATATATAGGTTCTCCTACTTTCTTTTCCGTGCCATTCTATCATGTGTATGCCGCATTTCGGGCATGTCTGCGGCGATATAAACATGTAACCCGACTGCGGCAATGGCATTCCAAAATGGCACTTAGGATAATCGCTGCAGCCCACGAAGCGTTTGTGGCTTTTCTTTGATACAACAAGTTTAAGTTTGCCGCCGCTTTTAGGACATGCCCCGAATATATACTGCTGCAGCAGCGCTTTGTGCATTAATTCCTTTATTTCCTTTCTTTTGCTTTGCAGGTTTTTAAGCACTGATTTCAGCATTTCTCTTGATTCATTTACGACTTCTTCTTTTTTCTTTTCCCCGTTTTCTATCTTTTTCATTTCTTTTTCCAGTGTGGCAGTCAATTCCGGCCCGGTTATCTCGTTGGATACCTTCTCCATATTCTCTATCACGGCGAATGCAACCTCGCTCGGAATCAGTGTCCTGCTCGTTGAAATGTACCTTCTCTCCATGAGTTTTTTAAGTATCTCCGGGCGTGTAGCTTTGGTCCCGAGATTCAGCTCTTCCATGATTTTAAGGATCGCTCCCTGCGAATAGTTTCCAGGAGGTGCAGTGAATTCCTCGCTTTCTTCTATTTTTTTTATTTTAAGCAGCTCCCCTTCCTGTATTTCCGGCAGAATGTTCTCTTCATATTTCGAAAATATATACACACTGCGCCATCCCGGGATAAGTATCCTGCTTCCTTTTGCAGTAAATTCGCTGCCACCAATATCGATTCCTATCGATACTAATTCTTCCAGTGATTCATTTGATAGAGTGGCCAGAAATCTTCTCGCTATAAGATCAAATATCCTGGCTTCCTGCGGATTCAGCTTTTCAGAAGGCAGTTTTACCGGGTGTATGGGAGGGTGGTCCTTTGCTTCCTTGCCTTTTGTAGGGTGCAGCTGCCCTTTCAACAGTTCATCCGCCGTCTTTTCATAAGATTTTGAATTTCTAAGTTCCTGCAGTATCTCTTTCAAGTCCAAGGTGGGAGGGTAAGCCTCGCTGTCTGTTCTAGGATAAGAAACATAGCCTTTCATATACAACCCCTGGACGATACGCATCGCGTTTGGAACAGAAAAGCCTATCGCCGCAGCGGTCCTGAGAAATGCGGTCGTGTTGAATGGTTTTGGAGGGGTTACCCTTCTTTTCTTTTTCTCCACGCTTTTAATCCTTGCCTTCTTCTCGTTTTTTATTTTTCTGAGTTTTACCGCCGTTTTTTCATCGAAAATTCTTCCATCTTTGTACTCTGCAGTAAAGACAGAGCCGTCTTTGTCTATTTCCGCGGTAAACCTCCAGAATTTTTCAGGTTTAAAAGCCCGTCTTTCCGCATCTCTGCTGACTATGAGTGCGAGCGTCGGCGTCTGCACTCTGCCTATGGATAAAAAGGAATTGCCCAGCCTCTCGGCTGCAAGCGATATAAATCTCGTAAGAACCGCTCCCAAAATAAGGTCTATTTCCCTTCTTGCGTCCGCACTGTCTGAAAGGTTTTTATCCGGCTTTTGCAGGTTCTTGAACGATTCACTGAGCTCTTTTGTCGTAAGTGATGAAAATACGCTCCTGTAGATTTTAGCCCTGTTGTTTTCCTCTCTGACGACATCGATGGCCTCAAATCCTATCGATTCTCCCTCTGTATCGTAGTCCGTTGCTATTATAACCTTATCGGCGGTTTTGGCGAATTTTTTTATTACAGTTATGTTCTCCTCTGCAGACGGTACATATATCAGTTTTGCGGCCACCATCTTCATCAATGTCTCTTCATTCCATTTTTTGAAGACTTCGGGATATTTTACGTTTTTAATGTGGCCTTTCAGCGGTATTACGACCGTTTCTTCACCGTTTATCCTTGTAAACCATACCTTTACCGGACCGAATTCCTGCGTTCTTATCTTTGTCTCCGCCAGGTTTTTGGCTATTGTCTCAGCAGCGGTGCTTTTCTCTGCTATTATCAGTTGCATTTTAGAATAGTATATATAGTACTATTTAAACTTATTTTGTCTATTCGATCACGGTGCCGTTTATCTCCTGGTTTTTCAGGTATTTTTTTATATCATTAACATCGCTGGTGACAACTATTTTTATACCGTTCTTTTTGCAGATTTTAGCGGCGAGCGGATCGAATATAAAATTCATTCCGGGAACACGTTTTCCCTTTGTAAGGGAATAAAGCCTTTCAAAGTTTACTTTTTTGAGAAGCTGTACGTCCCTGAACTTCCTTGGATCTTTGTCATAAACACCATTTTCTTTTGACATGTTAAATATGACTTTAGAGCGCGTAGAAACGGCCGCGTAGGCAGCGCACGTATCCGTCGTCCAACCAGGAAGATAACCTCCTGTCAGTGTTATCCTATTCTTTATCCTTATTTTTCTGGGGTCAACGGCCGTGTAATCCGTCTTGAAGGCCTTCGACATTATCCATGCATTTACGTGCGTGCATTTTATACCGATGCCGTGAAGGTCCTTTTCCCTTAAGTTGAAATTCTTCCCGAAATCTATGTACTCTCTCGCTATCGGACCGCCGCCCGTTACTATCAGAAATTTATCGTTGATACTCTTTAATTCCTTAAAAAGGGAAGAAGTTTCCTCTTTCTTGTCGAACAGGAACGAACCACCGAGAGATATGACCGCGGTCATAACAAATAATATAAGCGCTTTGTTTAAATAATTGTTTGTAATGGCAGTAAAAGTTATTAAATAAGCAGAGATTATAAAGATAAATTAAAGCGGAGTAGAGCAGCCAGGAGTGCTCGCTGGGCTCATAACCCAGAGGTCGTGTGGTTCAAATCCCACCTCCGCTAACTATCAAGGAAATGATGTTTAGATTTAAGGTAAAATGGAAAAATTTTACATAACTACGCCGATTTACTATGTAAATGACAAGCCGCACATAGGCACTGCCTATACTACTATAATAGCGGATATTTTTGCGAGATGGCACAGGTTACTGGGTGAAGATGTTTTTTTCCTTACAGGAACGGATGAGCACGGCGGTAAAATCGAAAAATCCGCCAGGGATAAAAATAAAACACCTTTGGAATTGGTAAACGAGAACAGCCAGAAATACAAAGCGGTATGGGAAAAGCTGAATATCTCATATGATAAATTCATAAGAACAACCGATCCATTGCATGAAGCAGCGGTACAGAAATTCATAAAGAAGGTGTGGGATGGCGGAGACATATACAAGGGAGAATATGAAGGATTTTACTGCCTGCCCGATGAACGGTACGTAACCGAAAATGAATTAGTGGATGGAAAATGCCCGGATTGCGGCAGGGAAGTGCAGAAAATAAAGGAGGAGGCTTATTTCTTTAGATTAAGCAGGTATAAAGACGCCATAATCAAGATTATAGAAAACGGGCTTATAATCCCAAAGAAAAATGCAAATGAGATATTAAGCAGATTAAAAGGAGAGCTGAAGGATCTGGACATAACAAGAAAGAGCGTTTCATGGGGGATAAAATTCCCTTTTGACGAGAGTCACTCCGTTTACGTGTGGTTTGATGCCCTTCTTAATTATTTAAGCGCGCTGGACTGGCCGGACGGCAAACTATTCAACGAGTTCTGGCCGGCGGACATTCATCTGGTCGGCAAGGATATAGCATGGTTCCACTCGGTTATATGGCCCGCTATGCTTTTATCCGCCGGTCTGGAACCGCCCAAGAGAGTTATGGCCCATGGCTGGTGGACAGTGGACGGCAAAAAGATGAGCAAATCGATTGGAAACGTCGTGGATCCTGTTGAAATGGCCGAAAAATACGGTGCCGATGCCTTCCGTTATTTTCTTATAAGAGAGAAGCCGACATGGGATGACGGCGATTTTTCCGAATCCGCTTTAAAGAGCAGGATAAACGGCGAACTGATGTCGGATTTGAGCAATCTCATTGCAAGAGTGCTTACTATCGCCGAGAAATTTTCCGGCAAGATCGAGGGCAATAAAGAGCTGGAAGGGTTTATAGACAAAAATAAATTGGCGGAGTTTTTTGATAATTGCGATCTTTATTCCGCCCTAAACCTGGTGTTTGACGGCATAAGAAGGATCAACAAATACGTCAATGACAAGGAACCCTGGAAATTGAAAGACGGGGAATTATCAAATGTCCTGTATAACGCATTGGAAGCGATAAGGATAACTGCAATCTTTTTAAAGCCTTTCATGCCTTCCACCGCTGAAAAAATAGAGGAGAAATTGAATGTCAAATATCAAACGATCCCAGACGCTGATTTTAAGGAATTTACTTCAAGGGTGCACAGAGGAGAAAACCTTTTTAATCGGCTTGTTTAAGAAAATGAAGATTCGGGGAAACCCTCTTTTATCAGCATGTCCTTTACTTTGTCTATATGGTCTCCCTGCAGTTCTATGACTCCGTCCTTGAACGTACCGCCGCAGGCTATTTTTGTCTTTAATTTCTTTGTTAACTCCTTTATGTTGGTAGTCTTGGGATCCAGCCCGCTTATTATAGTTACTAACTTTTTAAATGAAACTTTTTTAGTATATATTTTTATTCTCTGCGTTTCCTGAGAAATGGTTCCGCAGATACAAAGGTCTTTTGGGAGACCACAAACTGGGCAAACTTCTGTCATTTTTATCCTTTTAGTTAATCCTCACAAAATTTATAGTCTATATATGATTAAATACCTATATAAAGCTTTCCAGACAACGGATAACGGATAAATAAAGCAAAAGACATTTAGTATTGGATAAGAAATGAAACTGCATGATTTGAAGAAGATGCTTGATCTACCGGAGTGGGCGCACGTATCCTACAGTTCTTTCTCCGATTTATCATTCAGCTGCTTTGAAATCGCAAAAAAACAGGGTAAAAACGCGAAGGAATTTGCCGAGCAGGCCGCAGACAACCTTCATTCTAAATACATTAAGAAAGCGAGCGCATTGAACGGCTATGTAAACATCGATTTGGATTTTTCAGAATTAGAAAAAGACCATGGGCTGCTAAGCAGGGTCGAAATAGCAGGTATGGACAACAGGTTTTCAAATAAAGTTATAAGGCTGGAACATACTTCCGTCAACCCCAACAAGGGGCTGCACATAGGCCACATGCGTAATTCCTACATAGGTGAATTTATCAGAAAATCCCTCATTTACAGCCGTGCCAGGGTCACAACCTCAAATTTTATAGAAGACACGGGTGCGCAGGTCGCGGATATAATCGTTGGTTTTAAGTATCTGGGAAAAGAAATCGAAACAGAGGAGAAATTTGATCTTTACTGCTCAAAAATCTATAAAGAGATAAATGAGGACTATGCAAAGGATAATAGTCTGCTGGAAAAAAGGAAACAGGTCCTGCTTGACATAGAAAATAATGATGAGCAGACGATGGAACTGCTGCGTAAAATAGTCGATAAGGTTTTGATATCCCAGCTTTCAACTCTTACAGGGGAAAGAATAAAATATGATCTGTTGGATTTGGAGCGCTATATACTGGGAGAAGGCATAGTGAAGGCAGCCATGGATAAACTTACAAGAGAAGGGGTAGCTGCAATATCGGAAAGCGAAAAAAATAACGGGTGCCTGGTAAGCGTTATCGATGGAAGTGAAGTTACACTGAGCAGATCCGACGGCACGTCGCTCTACATAGCAAAGGATATAGCGTATGCGATGATAAAACACAATATATTAAGCGAGAGGATAAAATACAAAAAGTTCTCCCAGAATTTCGACGGATCCGATATTTTAATTTCCAATCCAGAAGGCCGCGATTATAATCTGCCAGAGATTGATATTTCATTTACACTAACGGATTCTGCGCAAAATGCGGAACAGTACGCGGTAAAATCCATAATAGAAAGATTTTCCGGAAAAGATTCGTATAATCATTATGGATACGAACCCGTTGCGATATCCAAAGAAACAGCCTCTTACTTAGGGATAAAAACAGAGGACAAGTTCATGCGGATGAGCGGCAGAAAGGGCATAACGGTAGAATTCGACAGTCTGTTGCAGGTTATAAAAAACAGGATAATCGAGGAATCAGCCAAAAACGGAAAGAAGATGGGGGATAACGATGCATTAAAGCTCGCTTCCAGCGTGGTACGATACTATATATTAAAGTTCTCACCGTCGAAAATGGTTGTTTTTGACATAAACGATGCAACTTCGTTAAAAGGGGACAGTGCCGTTTACATAAATTACAGCTATTCAAGGGCCAAAAGCGTACTTGACAAGGCTGCAAACTCGGATTACACCAATATAGAGTTTGATGATGCTGAAAACAGTATAATAAGAGAGCTTCTTTTTTGGGAAGAAATTTTGGATGATGCGGTTGTAAACCTTAAATCGAGCGTAATATGCGACTATCTCCACAAAATAGCGGATACTTTCAACAGTTTTTATGAAAAAAACAGGATAATCGGAGACCAAAAAGAAAACAGCAGGCTCCTGATTACGAAGGCGTTCAAGGATATCACAGAGAAACTTTCAGATTTTGTAGGCATGGAACTTTTGGAGAAGATCTGATTTTACAGTGACATTGCCGTTTATCAATGACAATATATTTATGGCAACAAAAACAGTATTGATTGGTGGTTGGAATTATGGACGAAAATCAATTAAATATTCTTTTTTCAAACGGTATACTGGTGGACTCATCCATCAAGGAGATTAAAATCGCGGATTTGGACGGCCTTATAAGCACTCTTAAAAATAAAAACATAAACTTTTTGGACGTAGATACTTTCCATGAATTGTATGACGGTGAGGTCGTCTCAGATTCTGGCATTGAAATCATCAAGAACTATGGCGGAGAGATTTCGGAATCAAAACCACCCAACTGGGTAAATTATTTTAACGACCGGTTTAACAGGTTAAAGAACATTCTGATGTCGAAGGACAGAAACGGGCTTATGTCGTTATCCAACATAAAAAATTTACCGCAGAGCTCGGACGTAAAAACAATAGTAATAGTATCCTCTGTATCTATCAGTCCCGTTAAAAAATACACAATAATGGATATAGAGGATAATACCGGCAGTTATAAGGCGATAATAACAAATTCAAACCAGGAAATACTTGAAGACCAGGTAATTTTGCTTTCTGGAAGAAAATATAACGACGCGATATTCGTGAAGGATATAACATTTCCGGACATACAGATGAAGGAGAAGGTAAAACAGGACATTGATGATTCTTTCGTTTTGTTTCTTTCCGATATACATATAGGATCAAAACTTTTTGTAGATGGTGCTTTTGAAAGATTCATAAAGTGGATAAATGGAGAACTGCCCGAATATTCCAGCATAGCAAAGCTTGTCAAATTTATAGTATTCAACGGAGATCTAATAGACGGCATAGGAGTCTACCCCGATCAGGAAAAAGAACTAGAAATAAAAGATTTGAAAGGGCAGTATGACAGGCTTTATGAATTTCTGGACAGGATACCCAAGAACATAAAACTCATTTTATCACAGGGAAATCACGATGCCACCCACATAGCGGAACCCCAGCCAAAGCTCGATAAAAACTTTGCAGAAAGCCTTTACAGGCTGAAAAACGCTGTTTTTCTGTCGAATCCTTACCAGGTTAACCTTATTGTGGGAAAGTCTAAAACATCGCTTCTTTCTTATCACGGGTTTAGCATCACATACTATGCGAATAAGATACCGAAATACAGCAAGATGGATGCGGAGGACATAGAAAACATCATGAAGATACACCTTAAATCCCGGCATATAGCCCCTTCGCACGGCTCAGTGCAGTTAATGCCGCTTCCTAGAGATTATCTCGTTATAGATGAAACCCCTGATATTTATGCCACCGGGCACATACACAAGACTTTGGCTTCGATATACAAGGGAACGGTGCTTATAAACTCGTCGTGTTGGCAGTACCAGACCTCCTACCAGAAAAAATACGGTATGGTGCCGGATGTAGCAAAGATACCGGTTGTCAACTTAAGGGATAAAAGTTTTCAGATACTTGATTTTCTTGGAGACAAAGTCCAAATTTACAAAAAAGGTTTGAAGGAGGCGTGATGGAAGGAAAAATGATAGTGTTGGAAGGCATCGACGGAGCGGGTAAGGCTACACAGGCAAACTTATTGAAGGAAAAATTTGAGAAAGCCGGCAAACAGGTTTCTATGTACTCATATCCGGATTATTCTTCGGTTTATGGTGAAAGGATAAAATCGTTTTTATACAAAAAGATAACCCTGAATGTAGAAGAATTATTTTTTCTTTACCTTATCGACATGATAAAAGACAAAAAAAGGATGATGGAGGATATACATTCCGGGAAATACCTCATAGTCGACAGATTTTTCTTCTCCACCATCGCTTATCAGTCAGCTGGCGGTTTCGACTACAGTAGGGCAAAGCAGATCATCAAATTGATAGACCTGCCGGTTCCCTATAAAATCTTTTATATTAACGTACCCGTTGAAGTTTCCATGCAGAGAAAGGAAAAACAGAAAGGCAAGATGGATGTCGACAAATTTGAGAGCAATAAAGCATTTCTTTCAAAAGTATCGGAATTCTATAAAAAATTAAAAAATGAAAGATTTTATTCCGAATCCTGGGAAGAGATAGACGGAACCCAAAATATAGAGTTGATAAACGATTTAATTGTAAAAAACATTAATTTAGTATGACCGGGAAGTTCATTGTAATAGAAGGCTTGGACAATGCGGGGAAGGCGACGCAGTCCGCCCTTCTATCCGAGCATCTCAGGGCAAGCGGTTTAAAGGTAATCCTTACAAAGGAGCCGACAAACGGTATATTGGGCGGCATGTCAAAGGCGGCATTGAACAAGGAATTAACCATTTCCGGGAAAGCGCTGCAGCTTCTGTTCTGTGCTGACAGAGCACATCACCTTGAAACTGAAATCGAACCTGCGATGAATAAGGGTTTTATAGTGGTATGCGACAGGTATTTCTTTTCAACCCTGGCATATGGATTTGCATCCAATATAAATTACAAATGGCTGCGTTCCGTAAACATAAGTTTCAGAAAGCCGGATCTCGGCCTGTATTTAGACATAGATCCAAAGACGGCATTTTTAAGGCTGCCAAAACAAGAATCCACTTTACAACTTTTTGATAACCTTCAAAAATTATCGAAGGTAAGGCAGGCATACCTTTCGATATCAAAGGAATTTCATCTCAAAAAAATAGATGCAAACGGAAGCATAGAAGAAGTTAGTCAAAGGATAAATAAGATTGTTGATAAGTTCCTTAATATAAACGGCAATAAATCTTATGCAAATTAAGTCAAAAAGTCAGTCATCGTTAGAATATCTAATAGTAATGGGCATTGCTATCTTTATACTTGTAGCTGCAATATCATATGCAATTTATTATCAGGTAGGATATAATTCGGCAGGCAATTCGCAGGATTTACAGCTTGCTGCGGAAAGCATAGCAAATGCAATAAGTTCTATTTCAACAGCGGGCGTCGGTTCATCAGCACAATTTAGTTTCAGTTCTCCGGGACTGTCGCTTACCTCTTCGATATGTAACACTTCCATATCTCTCAGTTATGCCGGAGAGGAGGCATCGCAGTCCCTGCCGATACTTACTACCGGCGAACTTCCCATAAATTCCGGTACATACTCCGGGACCGTTAAACTGGTAAAAGAAAACGGAAGACCGCAGGCACAGCTAATGATGCAGCTCCCGATCTCCTACATTTCCACATCTTACATATACAACCCTTCAAGCATATTCTATAATGTGTCCTTTTTTGATTCCTCCGCGAATTTGGTCGGCGATGTAAATTTTACGCTTATAATCTACAGCAATAACAAAATAGTCGCAGAGCAGAATGAAACGACATTATCAGGTTATTATTCAGGAAGTATAACGCCAAGCACCGGCCAGTTTGCACCAAATTCAGTTGCAGAGATATATGTGAGATCCTTAGGCATAATAAGCCCTTCTTGCTTCCTCCCTCAAAATCTTCTTCTAGTTCCAAGCAACGTGCTTAATTTTATACCTCTAACCATAAGCAATAATCAAAACACTGCAACGCCCTCTCCCTTCCAACAGGAAGTCGTAATAGACTCGGCGGATTACCAGCAATACGAGACGGCAAACCTGCAGAACGTGGAGTTCTTTTATTCAAACGGCACAGTTATAAATTCGTGGTTGGAATCCGGTAATTCAGACACCGCTACAAGCACCGTTTACTGGCTGAAACTTGGCGGCATACCCGCTTCTTCTTCCCTAAC
>JAJZXE010000016.1 GCA_021802505.1 Nanobdellota archaeon | reverse complement strand
TAAAAACAAAGACAGAAGAGTATTCAAAGACGGGGTGTTTATAACTAAGAAACCTTGATTATGAAATTTACAAAACACGATGCGGGAAAACTCAAGAGAGTTGGCAGTTCATGGAGGAAGCCGACAGGTAAAAAAAATAAGACAAAGGTCGGCAAGAAGGGGCATAAAAAAATGCCTTCAAAAGGGTTCATGTCGCCAGCGGATGCAAGGGGCAGGATAGCCGGTAAAATTCCTGTAAGGGTATTCAGTCCGGCAGAATTGGAGGATCTTGATCAGAAAAATATCGTGATAATAGGAAGTTCAGTCGGTACGTTAAAGAGAAAATTAATATATGAGAAGTGTAAGGAGAAAAAGATAACGGTGATAAATTATGCAGGGGAAACTGAAAACACAGAGAAGAATCGCGAGTAATGTTTTGGACGTGGGTGAAAGCAGGGTGTGGCTTGATCCAACCAGGTTCAAGGACATAAAAGAGGCAATAACGAGGGCTGACATAGAGAATCTGATCTCCAAAGGGACGATAAAAAAGAAGGAGTTGAAAGGACAGTCAAGATCAAGAGCGAGAGAACTCCACAAAAAGAAAAGAAGGGGGCACAGAAAGGGGATCGGCAGCAGACGCGGGGAAAAATCCGCAAGGATGGCCTTTGAATGGATAGACAAGGTAAGGGCGCTCAGAAAAGAGCTTTTCAAGCAGAGAAAGCAGGGAAAGATAACCAATAAAGAATTCCGCCAGTTATACAGAAAGATAAAGGGAAATTCGTTTCACAGCGTCAATCACATGAGAAATTACATTGAGGGAATGAAGAAGGTAGAACCATGAAAAACAGGAAAAGGACCAATTATAGAAAGAGGCTGGAGCTGCTTAAGTCCGGCATACCGCGATTAGTCGTAAGAAAAACGGACAATTCGGTCATAGCCCATGTTGTAGAATTCGGGGAAAGCGGGGATAAAACGATAGCTATGGTTCGCGGTACCGATCTGAAAAAATTTGGGTGGGAGTTAAGCAGCAAGAATTCACCCGCTTCTTATTTAGTTGGATATCTTCTCGGGAAAAAATCAAATATAAAAGAAGTGATACTTGACAAGGGAAACCGGACATTAAAGGAGAACAGCTTTATATACTATGTTTTAAAGGGACTGAGTGACTTCGGCGTCAATGTGCATTCTGATAACATTAAAATAGATGAAAAACGCCTGTACGGAGAGCATATATCCGGATACTATCCTGATAGAAAAGGAAACCAGTTCTCTGCGGTCGGAGAAAAAATTAAAAATATAAGAGAAGACTTTAATAAGACACTGGAGAATATAAAGAATGGAAAATAAGGAAGCGGTAACGGAAGAGAGAACGGCAGCTAGCGAGATTGCTGAAAGTGCCGGACGCAGAGTCTATCCCGAAAAAACGTACGAATTCAAAACGGAATTGGGCAAAGCGGTACAAAACGGCGAGATAAAGGATATTGATGAGATACTGCAGAAACACCTGAAGATACTCGAGCCGCAGATAGTTGATTTTTTACTTCCCGACCTTCAGTCTGATTTTCTTTACGTCGGCCAGTCCAAAGGCAAGCTCGGCGGTGGTAAAAGAAGAATAGTAAGGAACACACAGAAAGTCACCGCAAAAGCAAAAAGACAGCATTTTTCGGCGATGGCGGTTGTCGGCGATGGAAACGGCCACATAGGCGTAGGCAAGGGCAGAGGGCTTGAATCTGTTACTGCAAAGGAAAAGGCGCTAAAAAGCGCGAAACTTAACATAGTAAGCATATTAAGGGGATGCGGCAGCTGGGAGTGCGCATGCCACGGCAGTCATTCGATCCCGTTCAAAATCTCGGGAAAATGCGGTTCTGTCATCGTGACGTTGCTGCCTGCTCCGAAGGGGATAAGCTTCTGCGTAATGGACGACATAAAAACAATAATGAGGCTCGCAGGGATAAAAGATGTATGGTCCAGGGTTCAGGGACAAACGGCTACGAGAATAAACATAGGCTATGCGGCGTTTGAAGCGCTTAAATCGCTTAATTACTACAGGTTTTTCAACAATGAAAAGGAAAGCTTGGGAATAAAAGGTTGAGAAAATGGAAAAATTGGCGGTTATAAAGATCAGATCAGGCATCGGAAAAAGCAGTGCGATAAAGGAAGGGTTGAGAGTACTCGGTTTAAAAAAGCTTTATTCCTGCGTTCTTATCGATAATTCTCTGCAGAACAAGGGCATACTCAACAAGATCGACAGCGTCGTTACATACGGGGAGATAGACGCGAAAACACTGTCGAAACTGCTTGCAAAGAGGGGAAGGATAAGCAACAAAAAAAGAATAAGTGCAGATGAGCAGAGTGTTAATGCTTTTTCAGAGTCATTTCTAAAAGGAGAAAAGAAGTTGACTGATCTCGGAATCAAGAATCTGTTCGGTTTACACCCTCCGATAAAAGGATTTGAAAGAAAAGGCAAGAAAACGCCTTTTGCACTCAAGGGAGTGTTCGGCTACAGAGGCAGCGAAATAAACGGACTTTTGGAGAAGATGATATGAAAAAGAGGCATTTGAGGGGCAGTTCAACCGCCGGGAGGGGATCCGGTAAAAGGACGAGACACGCGGGTAACAGAGGGGGTGTCGGTAAGGCCGGCGGAGGAAAGCGCGGTCAGCAAAAACTCGCCTCGTTTAGGGCAAACACGCACACATATAACTATTCAAGTGCAAAAAAGGTGCCTCTGAATTTAAATAACGTATCAAGAGTTATAGATTCACTTAAGAAAAACGGCAGGATAAAAATGGATAATGAAAGGTATGAAATAAAGCTCGCCGAACTCGGTTATTCAAAAGTATGCGGTAAATTTAAGGGAGAAAAATTCAAATTGGCTGTATATGGAAAGGCTTCCGCAAAGGCAAAAGACGATATATTAGCCAACGGCGGCGAAATATATGAATGAGAAGATTAAAAAATTCATTTCAAATCTTCCGGCAGTAACAGTTCCTGAAAAGAAGCTGGATTTAAAAACTAAATTAGAATGGACATTTGTGATAGTTGTCCTTTTTATAGTAATGTCTTTTGTACCTTTATTTGGGGTGAGCAAATCCTACAGTTTAAACTTTGAGATCCTTCAGGTATTGATTGCATCGCATTTTGGGTCGCTGCTTTCTTTGGGGATAGGTCCGATAGTAAGTGCCAGCATAATAATACAGATGCTGCAGGGCACAAAGATAATAAACATCGATACCGCAACAAAGGAAGGAAGGGTGACATTCCAGGGCATACAAAAGATCGCCGCGTTCGCGTTTATAGCCATAGAAAACGGGGTGTATGTGTTCAGCGGTGCACTCACTCCTGCGGGCCCAGGTATGTTCTACCCGGTTGTAATGTTCCTACAGCTTTTCATAGCGGGAATAATCCTTCTTTTCATGGATGAGGTCGTAAGTAAGTGGGGCATCGGTTCAGGTATAAGTCTGTTCATACTGGCGGGGATATCCCTTCAGCTGATAAATACCGCGTTTAATCCGTTCATAACACCCATCGGTGCCATACCCTCAATAATAGAGGCGTTTATAGCGGGTATCCCGCTAAACGCCGTATTTCCGATAATAGCGGTGGTATCAACCGTTTCTTTGTTCGCTGTCGCCATCTGGCTGCAGTCCATAAAGGTGGAACTTCCGCTTTCCTTCGGCAGACTGAGGGGTTATTCTATAAGGTGGCCGGTTTCTCTCTTTTATACGAGCATAATCCCGATAGTGCTTATAGTGTCGATGGTGGCAGGAGTGCAGTTTTTCGGCCTTACACTGTCGCATATGGGGATAAATATTTTAGGTACTTTTACCGCCGAATCCACTGCTTTCGGAACGCAGGAAATTGCGACCGGAGGTCTGGCAGCGTATCTGTCGCCTCCGACAATACAGGAGCTTTATACAAGCGCTGTAACAACCGGGATAACAGCATTGCAGATAGAATCTATGATAATATATACCATAATCCTGGTTGTAGGGGCGGCGGCTTTTTCCTATGTGTGGATGTATCTGGGCGGACAGGATCCGAGGTCGGTGGTAAAGCAGTTGATGGAATCCGGACTGTCTATGCCCGGATTCAGGAGGGATGAGCGGGTCTTAGTCGATATATTCAAAAGGTATATAATACCCCTTGCGATTCTCGGCGGAGCGCTTACAGGCCTTGTGGCTGCGTTGTCGGCATTTCTTAATACGTTGACAGAAGGAATAGGAATATTGCTTATAGTGATGATAATATACCAGTTTTACTTCTCATTGCAGCAGGATAATGCCGATGAGTTTAAGCCGATAAAGGACAAACTTGTCGGCAATACGATGGAGTAGAGATAAGTTTATTTAGTATTAAGAGATAGATTAAAGAATATGAACATAGAAATTATTGCAATAATTTTGATCTCGATAGCAGTGGGTGCCTCCGGCCAGATAGCCTATCTTTTTATAGTCGATCATGAAATGGTCAGAAACAGCAAGGTTAAGATAAAGGAATTACAGCAGAAAATGAAGGGGATGAAACCGGATCACCCGGAATTCAAGCCTACTTACAGCCAGCTTATGTCGGAGAACTCGAAGATAATGAAGCAGTCAATGAAACCGACTTTTATAACATTCGTGCCCTTCCTGGTGGTTTTTCTTCTTATGTCGTCTTATTTCAGCTATATACCAATAGTGGTCGGCTCTCCCATCAGTGCAACTTTTTCGGGGAACATAAACGGGACCCTGTCGAGTGTAAACAACTGCATAGAATTCAACGGGCACAACACCGTATCGATCTTTTCTAATGATACTGCTCTTAAGCTGAATGCGAATGCCACCAAGAGCGGCAGCTGTACTCTGGTACTGACAGCGAATGGAAAGACGTATAATTCTTCTTTTTCATTAGTAGGCAGTTCACACATTGAAACGGTTTCGTTAAATTCCTCAAAAATAGCGTTTACTCCGAATACGCTTATAGTCGCAAACATGCCTTTTAGTTTACCCCTCATAGGAAACAAGCTGAACTGGTACTGGGCTTACCTTATAATAACTTTTGTCACTTCAATAGCTCTCAACAGGATATTTGCACACTATAAACTTATTGCGTGATCCAAACCGCTAAATGAGAGTAGTCTGCGTTCTAAACATCGTTATAAGCCTGCTTCTTCTCTCAAGGTTTGCGGGGAACAGTATCTTCGTTTTTGCGATTGACAGAGCGGTCTGCATGTCATCGGCGGTCATAAACTCGCCCTCCAGAGCCTTTCTTGCGCCTTCCCTTACCACCCACACCCCTAAGGGAACAAAGTATTCCGGCAGTATCTCCCTTACGACTAAAACAGAATACTGCTCTTTCATTTCAAGAAGCTTTTCCAGCACCGCAAGTCTTACCGCGTAGTACGCACCCGCCGTGTTTTTCACGTATTCCTTTCTTCCGCTGTAAAATTCATAGTCCCCGCTTCCCATAAACACATTGTCAGGATCTTTATTCCACGTTTCAATGAGTTCAAACGACCACGGTCCCTTAAAAAAGATAAAAGTGAACCGGTTGCCGAGGAACTGTCCGGTTTTTATCCTGTAGTTCTCCCCCTTTTTAAACAGCTTAACCCTGTCTATCTCTTCTTTTCCCACGGAATCATCTACTGCGGTTATGGACCATTTTGTAGGAACGAGTTTTCTTTTGATTCCCATCGCGCCTACGCTAAGTATCTTGCTTATCTTGTTTTCGTCTATCCTGGAGTTGTACAGCTCAAGTATACCCTCCTGCGCTTTCATATCCTTGTCATAGTAAATCCTTTCTATTTTTTTGTCTATTTTGAAATTGTCTTTTATTTCAAATTTCTCCAGTTTTGTCTTTATGCCGTGCTGGTAAAAATCATTCCTGTCTATTTTCGGAAGGGTTATATTCGATACCTTTAAGTCTACGTTGAGCTCATTTGCTGAAATCACAGCCAGCCTTATCCTTTCCAGTTCTTCCATGCTGACATTGTTTACATTGAAATTCTTAGAGGCATTTACCAGTCTTGTCCTCAGAGAAAATACCTCCGAGACATTGTAGTTGTTTGCGGCCCACAACTTCGGTGCATCGTACACCTGTGCTTTTTCATCATCAGTAAAGATGACTCCCACTGAAACATTCGGGTAGTTATATTCTCCGACAAGTGCGGACGGCGGCGTGAATCCCTTTATCTCACCGCTTTTAACGTAGTTTATCATCCTGTTTATCTCTTTTTTGTGCTTTACAACTTCATAATAGACGGATTTTACGTTAGTTATTTTCATGTTTTATCCAGGCCGGCTTTCTTTAATTTCCTTCTGTAATATGCAATAGTTTCATCCGTGGAATATTTCTGGGGGGAGTTTATCTCTGTTTCTTTAGTGCATTCCGGACACGTCTTTTTAAGCGTGTACCTGTTGCATTCCCTGCAGAATCTTATCCTGTTCATAGTTACTGCCTTATCTCAGTGTATTTGAATTCGATGTTTGATGCCTTGCTTTTCTTTGCCATCATATCAAGTATCTTCTTGTTTTCGTTTAATGTTTTTTTAGTATCCCCCAAATCAACCGTCATTAGATATACCGGTGCCTTTATATATCTTATCAATACTCCCTTGTTCTTGGAGCATTCCTGGAGCATTTCCTTGATTTTATTTACGCCGTCCTCTTCGTATGTTTTTATCTCCAGCTGGTTTTTTATTATGACCTTCTTCTTCGTTTTTTCGACAAAATCGAGGAGCTCGTTTACAATCTCCTTGTTGAGCTTCATCTCGTCTATCTCCGCTTTGCCGTTTTTTACTAGGTTTTCGTAAAACTTGTACACCGAGCCGTATTTTTTAATCAGCTGGTCCTTTAATTTTTCCGTGTCCTTTTTATAGAATTTTTCTATTAATTTCAGAAGACGGTTTTCTATCGACCACTCCCTCAGCGCCTCTCTTTTTTCGCTGTCCGTCACACGCTTTACCGAAAGTTCCGGAGACTGGCTGAGGGTTATGACTTTGCACACGATCATATCCCCTTCTTTGGCAACATCTTTTACGTCTCTGACCCATCTCTTACTGAGTTCAGAGATGTGAATAAATCCCTCTTTGTCAGTGCCCCCCACAAACACTATTATACCGTGCTGCAGAAGTTTCTTTACCTTGCAAATATAAATGTCTCCTTCCTTGATTTCCATATTTACAAACTACATGGTATTTATTGGTATAAATAAATATATTAGTTTAGTGCAGGTTTGAATTATGAAAAGGATTAAGGAATATGATGCGGTTTTCATCGGCAACAAGGTGGTTGTGAGCAGGCCGGCGCTTTCTTCTACCCTGTTCAACAGGGGGAGTTTCGGCGCATTTGTAAACGGGAAATTAGAACTGTCCCTGGAAGAAGCGGTGTACCTGCACCAGAAAAAGGAACTTAAGATCTATAACGAGAAGGGTAAACTGTTTAAGCTTTCGGAGCTTGTTGAGCTGGCAAAAAAGAAGCAGAAAAGGTTTTGGGTCAGATATCTGGTTTTCAGTGACCTAAGAAACATGGGGTATCTGCCGAAGACAGCATTTAAATACGGTGGCGATTTTAGAGTTTATAATAAAGGAGCTGTTCCCGGAAAGGAGCATGCGGAATGGATACTGTACTGTTCAGATGAACACGACAGCGTTTCATTGCTGAACTTTTCAGCTATGAACAGGGTTGCTCATAGCGTGAGGAAAAGGCTTCTCATGGGCGTGGTAGACGATGAAGGGTCCGTCACGTACTATGAGGTAAATTGGGTGAGGATGTGATATGGCGAATCTTTTAAGGAAAAAACTGGCTTTGAAAAGAAAAAGCAAAAGAAAGGAAAGAAGAGATGAGGGCAAATTCGGAGCCCTTCTTTCGAAAATAGTGGAGAGCAAGTCTTAGTTGATTTCTACTTTTATCCTGGATATCAGATTAAGGCCTTCTATCTCCTTTGATTTTATTACTAAGAACAGAAGAGTCGAGCCTCTCTTTGCTTTTTCATTGCTGCCCACCCTAAACTTTATTTCGCTTGTTTCGCCGCTGTCGATCACTCTTTCCTCCGAGAATTCATTGAAATAAGAGTCCTGTATCTTATCATATATTACAGGCAGAAAATTATCCCTGTCCTCGAGTTTTATCTCGAAAACCAGCGGCAGATCGAAATTATTCGTTACTTTTACTGTAAGCACAAAATCCTCACCTTCTTTTATAGCTATGCTCTTTACATTCGTTTCTACGGAGAGCCTTGCTGACAGTTCATCGCTTATCCTTTCTATGATATCTTTTATGCGCCTCGAATAATTACTTTTTAACAGCAGGGTGTTCAGAACATGTATTAAATCGCTTGTTTTCTCATTTTTCATCAATAAAGATCTATAGACCCTCTCCTTGTCTTCCTCCTCCAGATATTTGGAAAGCGTCTCGCTTACTATCCTTTTTATTGTTCTGCTGTCGTTTATCGTCAGATCCATAAGCCTTTTTGTATTTGAAGATATTTAATCCTTTATGTGTTTTGCTGTCTGGATGGCCGCTTGAGAAACGCGGCTACCCCTCCGAGATTGAAAAGCTGCAGACCGTCGCTGGAATCCTTTGATATCACCTCTACGGTAATGTTTTTTTCCTTGCCGAGATAATAAAACTCGTTTTTTTTGCTTTCTTCCATGCCCGAGGATATCAAAAGAGTGTCGATGTTTTCGTTCATAAGCTCCTTTCTTACCGCTTCTTCGCCATACACCGACATATTGTCATTTCTTGATATGCTGCCCATGAGTTTTTGAACGTATTCCTTCTCTATTGTTATCCTTTCGTTTGCGAGTACATCCCTGCTTTTTTCGACGAGCTCACGCAGTCCGCTTTCATCCGTATAGCTTATGCTTTTTACCCCTTTTATCAGATTTTTAAGGTTTGTCAGCAGATAACCGCTTTCGATAAAATTGTCCTTGACGGGTCCAGGCCCCCCTATTATTATGCCTTTTAAATCCTTGTTGAAAAACAGATTTTTTGCGGTCTCTGCCACTTCCTTATAAAAATCTCTTATTAATCCTTCCCTTTCTCTTGAAAAACGCATTGCCGACTGGCCGCCTTTTGAAAATTTCCCAGGAACCAGGGATTTTATGTGCTTTAAAACGTCTATTCTCGATCCCTCCAAAGTGCCGAAAGTCGCTTCCCTTACATCCAATACTATCAAACCGTAGGTGTTTTCCTGGTGGTACATCTGCTTCAAAGGGTCGGTTATAAACCTCTGATCGCAGCGGTACAGTCTTATATTTGATTTTGTGGGAGGAACCACTTCCCAGATTTTTATATCGGGCTCCCCTTCTCTTTCGGAAACGTTACCGCAGAATACAACAAGGCCGTTCTCGTTGGTGGTCCTTATAAGCCTTAACTCGTTCATTATCTTTTCCAGAGCATCTATGACGTTTTTTCTGTTGTTTCTGTCCTTTATGTTGGTTGCGGTGCTTTTTTCGTCGGCCAACTGCGAGCGTATCAAATCCAGGTTGAATCCACCGGGAACATAAACAGTCACCAGTTCGGTGTGCCTTCCCTTTACCCCTTCAAGATACTTAATAAGATTAAGCGCTTCAAATTCGTCCATAAAAAAGCTAGCAAACGCTGAATTTTCCTTCAATTATCTGATCTGTTATGCCGTTTATATTCGACAGTTCTTCATTTATATAGCTTTTTACTTCTTTTTTCTTTTCTTTGTCCAGTTTATCTTCCGTAAGAAATGAGAATGCGAGCGGTCTGCTTAAATCGTTTCCTATCCTGCCCACCATTTTTATCTGATTCGCAATGTTGAATTTTTCATATATTTTTTTTGAAAGGTCAAATGCAAATAAACTGTATATCTTCCCTATGTGATTTACAGGGTTCTTACCTGCGGCAGCTTCCAGTGTCATAGTCCTGTTAGGTGTTATCAGTCCGTTGACGCGGTTTCCTCTTCCGACCGCACCATCATCGCCGCTTTCCGCACTTAATCCCGTAACGGTCAAATAACAACCGTTTATTCCCCTTCCTTTTTTATCCATGTTGTTTACTGCCAGTTCAATATCTCGTTTTGCTCCAGGGGTTTTTTCGTTTTCCAGGGTTTCGTTCAATTGTTTTATGTATGATATTGCGGCGTTGAAAACCTCCTCTTTTTTATCAAAGTAATCCTTTTCAGACGATATAAACCGGTCTATAACCGCCATTGCAATTGTTATCTTTATCCTGTTTTTTATCCTTACTCCCATTATTTTTATATCCTCTCCAGAGAACGGAAATCTTGTTTTGAATTCCTTTGAATTTAAGTAGTTCTCTGTTTTAAGCACTATATTTTCAAGTATACTATAAGGATAGTAGCCTACTGCAAATGAGGTGTCATTCGACCCCACTTTTCCATTTCTTTGAAATGCGTCTGTCAGATTAACCGAGCCCTGGTTGGTTTCAAACAGATATCTAAGCTGCTGCGGATCAAGAAACCTTATATTTGATTTTATCCAGTCTTTTGCAGAGGTCTCGGCTATCTCTTTTAATGGAACATTCTCATTGTTTACGCTTGCGGTCGCCCTTCCCGAAAAAAGAACTGTTATCTGCTTTGTAATTTTTCCGCCGTTGAATGCGGGCCTGGTTTCTCCGCCTATAACTTCAAGTTTATCGACATTGTGATGCAGTATTTTGCCGAAATTTTTGATGTAATATCTTGACAGGTTTCTTGAAAAACCTTCAGCTATGGAATCCGCCATGTAATCCGGGTGTCCAAGGCCCTTTCTCTCCACGATTTCAATGCTCTGCTTTTCTATGTTTTTTTGAGAGTTTCTCTCAATCGCTATAAAATTCATTTGAATACTAATTTTTTGAATGATTTAAGCTTATTTATACTGAAATTCAGTTAATGACAATTAATAATTGCCGCTTTTAAGTATCTTTTTAAATGAGTATGTAATATAACATAAAATGCAGAATGTCTTCATTTCAGTGGTAGTCACGGCGTACAATAGAAAAGATTTCCTTTTAGAAGCATTGACTTCTGTGGTTAATCAGACTTTAAGCAGGGATAAGTATGAGATCATATGCGTTAAAAATTATAAGGAAAAACAAATAGATGATTATATAGAGAGAAACGGGATTAAAAGCGTTCTGGCCCCGGATTTACCCGTTGGGCAATATATATATATATAGGGCTTGAAAAAGCAAAGGGAAATGTTATAACTTTTTTAGACGATGACGATCTTTTCAGTAAGGATAAATTAGAAAGAGTGTACGACGCATTTTTAAAGCACGACATCGGTTTTTACCATAACGATTGTTTTAAGGGTAATATCCCATTATTGGATCCATTAAGAGTAAAAGATGAGGGTGACTGTAAAATAATAAAAAATTACTTTTTCCACAGTGTATCAATTAAACGGGCTACCTTTAACATGAGCAGCATCGCGGTAAAAACGTCGATAATAAGCAAATACAAAGAAGAGTTCAGAAAGGTTACGACTAGCCAGGATACTTTTGTGCTGCTTTTAGCTCTCTTTGAAAGGCAAGTTTTATTTTTGGACGGCAACAAATTGACTTTTTACAGATTGCACGACAAAAATGTCAGTTATCATAGAAATCTGGAAAAGGCCATAAATTTTGATGTTAATTTGGCTGTACCGGCATTGCAGAGTCAGCTTAAACTATCAAAACTGCACGGCTCACCAGCAGGAATGCGTATAATTAACAGCTTGTTGTTTTATAGTTATACCACTGTGGACATACTTAAAAAAGAAAAGAAATCAAAATTGTTAAAGGATTCAATAAGATATTTTCCATGGCTGTTTTTAACGGATAGCAGGTTAGTTAAGCGGGTTTTATTTATTTTGATGTATTTGATCGGCTCTAAATTCCCCTATAAACGCTTGACTAGATATATGGCCTGAGGGAGATTTGGACTCCCGACCTTTCGATTATCAGTCGAACGCTCCGCCGGGCTAAGCTATCAGGCCTTGGATTAAATAATGTATCCGTTTATTATTTATATGTTTAAAATCTTTTCCTTTTTTCAAAGTAAAGCACTATTATTTTTCCGGTCGTTTTTATCCCTTTTTTATACCCTTTAAAATGAGGTTTCTTAGCCTCTTCTATTGACAGGCTGTGTTTTCCTATAAACTTTTTCTGTAGGTTGTTAAGTTTATCGTAGCAGAATTCATATACCACCAGTTTTCCGTCTTTGTTTAATTTCCCCAAAAGATATCTTATGCCTTTTTCTTTTTCCTTCCAGTGATGGAAGGATATTGAGGTGACTATCAGATCAAATCTGTTTTTAAAAGGTATGTACCTGCTGCTTCCTAATTTGTAGTTTATACCTTCAATTTTGTTTCTATCGAATTTTCTAACGGCTATCCTTTGCATAGATTCAGAAGGATCAACGCAGTATACCTCTGCGTTTTTGACTTCTTTTTTGATCATTACCGCTAAATCCCCAGGTCCGGCTCCGACGTCTAAAACAGACTTTGGTCTGATTTTCTTTACATCCTTTGCTATAAAGTCATAAAGCGGCTTTAGGGAGTGAGAGACACCAAAAGCGTACATCCTTGAGGAAAACGGTCCAAATTTCTCTTCTCCTTTCTTATAATAATCCATAGGTAATTAGACTTACTGCTTAACTGCAGTATATGTGGACCGAATGGGATTTGAACCCACAGTCTCTCCCGTGCAAGGGGAGCGCGTTGCCAATTGCGCCATCGGCCCATAAATCATATCTAATGAAGGTATAAAATAAAAGCTTTACAAATACAGATTCAGCAAAAAGGATTAATAACTATTAAAATAAAATGTAATGTTAATGAAACAAGTTTAAATTTAAAACATACATTATTTGATATGGAAAAATCAGATAAACGGGCAATTGATAGTTTAATTTCCCAGTCTAAAAAAACAAAAGGAGTTGTTGCCGTCGTTCTGTTTGGTTCTTATGCTAAAAGCAAGGAAACGCCGATAAGTGACATAGATCTGTGCATCATTGACAATGTAATCTCTAAAAAGGATAAGAACAATTTGTACGCAAAGTCAACGGACAAGGTACAAGTTTCAATTTTTTCGGATTTGCCGGTTGCCGTCAAGTTTAGAGTCTTAAAGGAAGGAAAGGATCTTTTTGTAGCTGATGAGGAGAAGTTAGACTCGATTAGAGCGGATACATTAATGGAGTTCATGGACTTTAGGCACGTTCTTGACTATTATTATAAAAAAGTTTATAAAACAAACTATGAAATTTGATAGGGCCAAGACCGGTAAAGTTATTGCAGATATAAGAAGATACAGCGATGATTTATCCGAATTGAAATTCGGTGACAAAAGCATGTCTAAGCTGGAGTTTTATAGCTCATCAATGTTGATATTCTCTATAGTGAACTCTTACATGGATCTGGCCAATGAGCTGATAAGTTCAAATCATCTAGGGTATCCTGCGACTTACGCCGATATGTTTGATATTCTGTTTGACAAAAAGATCATAAACAAAAAGGAAAATGATGCGTTTAAGAGGCTCATAAATGTAAGAAACGCAATAGCTCACAGATATTTTAACATAACGCTTTCTGATGTACACAATGCGATGTCAGATTTAAAGAAAGTCAACAGTTTTCTTTCTTTGTTCAATTAGCGGTTGAAATTACCCGTGAAAATAAGATTTATAACCAAGAAGGACGATATCTAATCTGGTATGAGGATATTAAAAGATAAGTTTACATTCGATGACGTTCTGCTTGTTCCCAGAGTTTCTTCCGTAAATTCGAGATGGCAGGTTGACACATCTACTTACCTGACAGACAGAATAAAGCTGAATATACCGCTCGTGAGCTCCAATATGGATACCGTTACGGAGCATGCAATGGCCATTGCGCTGGCTAAGCTGGGAGGGGTCGGCATAATACACCGTTTCAACTCCATAGAAAGCGAGGTTGAAGAGATAATAAGGGTAAAAAGAGAGCAGAACATAGTTATAGAAAAACCCTATGTTGTAAGCAGGGATATTACTCTTGGACAGATCAGAGAAATGGTCAATGAGAAAAAAGTCAGCAGTTTTCCCGTCGTTGAAAAAGGCAAATTGATTGGGATAATAACGAGAAGGGATTTCGAGTTTGAAGAAGACCTTGGTAGGAAGGCAGCCGAATTGATGACAAAGGACGTTATAACCTCGCACAAAGGCACGTCTCTGGATGAAGCCAAAAAGCTGATGGCCAAATACAAGATAGAAAAACTTCCTCTGGTGGATAAGG
>JAJZXE010000015.1 GCA_021802505.1 Nanobdellota archaeon | reverse complement strand
ATCTTTGCGGGGTTTGTTTTAAGTATGTTTATCAGCTCGTCTTTGGTCTGGGTGCTGTTTGTCATTATCAGATCCGCTCTTTTGGCGGCAAATCTGAACTGTGATCTGAAGGACAAGCCGCGCAGACTGCCGTAAACTCCTTTGACCTTCATCGTTCCGAAGACCGCTAAATCGTGCACTGTAAGCACCGTTTTTCTTCCCATTAATTCCCTGGTTTTAACCATCACTTCCGGCTGGGTGAAATGCAGTACCTTACCCAGCTTTTCGGAATTCCTTTCAATTATTTTCCTTCGTCTGTAAAGCTTGTTCAGCGTTTTGTTCACTATGCCATCGTTGCTTAGGCTTTTGGAAAAATCTATCACGTTCTTTATTTCCTTGATCTTGCTCAGCTCATAGTTATATCGTGGTATACCGCCCTTACTTGGGTCCAGCGTCTCTGCTATCAGCGTGACATCCATACTTATCTTTAGTTGATGTTAAGATTTAAATTAATAAAAACAAGAGAATACATTCTATAACTGTGAAGAGCTGGGTTGGCTGAGCGGTTAAAGCGCCGGTCCCGAGAACCGGTTTCCGAAAGGATGCGTAGGTTCGAATCCTGCACCCAGCGTTTTTTTATTCGGCATTAAAAGAAAAATGCGGCTTGCCTGCAGCGATACCTGAAGACCGCACGGTGAAAGCGTTAAATACAAGTTGATTTCACAGCAATAAAATGGACTACAGCGATTTGGAAATAAAGTTAAGCAGAAAGGTAAACGGCTCCGATGTGGTCTCCTACCTGGAAAAGGCCGCCGCCGACATCGGGATGTACACTGAAAAGAAGGATTTGGCGGGAAGGTACTGCAGCCCGTTCTCCTCGGAGGAAAAAGCCGTTAGTTTGTCATTTTTCAAGCCGTTGAAGTTTCTATACCTTTATTCGGGGCAGTTTTCCATAAGCGTCTGCAAAAATAAAGAGTATTCCTCCCTTAAAGTATTGGAAGAGCCGCTGGCTTCGCATAAAAAAACGCTGAAATACGCGGAAAAACTACAGGAAAGGCTGTGGCAGCTGCTAAAATGACCGAACAGGCAAAAACGTTTAAATATCTTTCAATTCTAATAACTGGATGAATAATCAAGAACATCCCAAAGATAACGGTCCGGAGAACACTGTAAAAGAAGAAATACAGCGTGACAATGCGAAGGCTGCGCATGCTCCTTCAAAAGGCGTTAAACTGCCGTTGAAGATAATCCTGCCGGCAATAGTCATTGCAATAGCGATCGTACTGGTATTGTTGTTTTTTGTGCATCCTGCTAAGCCAGCTGCGGTAAGTTATACTACTGTAACAGGTTTCACACCTTCCAGTCTGTCTTCATTGATGGGCGGAAACTGGTCGATGGTTGAAAATGTAACAGCCAATTCAAGCACTGTATCAGCACATGCAGCTTCCTTTCCGCCGGGGACAGTAGCCGCGGCTTTGCAGGAATTTATACATTCAAATTCTTCTGCACTGTCATCAAATTCCTCTAATACGTCTGTTTTCGCGAGCGAAGCGTTTTATATCAACTCATCCTCTTCCGCAGATTCCCTTTTTAGCGAGGTGCAGAAATTAACTGCAACAGAGTACGCAAATAACTCTAAGGTAACATACAATACAAGCACTATCGGAAATACGGAATTTGAATACGTAAACGGCAGGGTAAACGCCACAAACTCATCCCTTATCGGTGTAACAGAAATCTATGCGGTAAACGCAAAGACTTTTATGATAGAGACTATGCAGCATGGAAATATCGGTTACACAACGGCAGAAAAACTGATTTCATACCTCTTCCCATGAGTTTTTTTATCCAAAGATTCTATTCTTCAATTGAAAAAAAAGATTAAATTACTCCTTTGTTTGATATAATTATGGAAAAGGACCTTAAGGAATTAAAGGAAATATCCAGGAAATTCATAGATGAAAGAGACTGGAGGCAGTTCCAAACATCAAAGGATCTTGCGGAAGATATCTCCGTGGAAGCTAATGAGTTATTGGAGTTATTCTTGTGGAAAAGCGGCAAAGAACTGGACAAGAAGGCGAAAGAAGACAAGGAATTCCTGCAGAAGATAAAAAATGAGACTTCTGATGTTTTTTTCGGCTGTCTGGCACTGGCGGATCATCTGGACTTTGACTTAGAAGAGGCGTTTCTTTCAAAGATGCGGCAACTGGAAAAAAGGTATGATAAAGAGGAGGTAAAGGGCAAATCCGTCAAGATAAGCGAGGAAGAGTGGCTCAAGAAGAATAAATAATTCTGTTTGTGCATCTCCTTCAAACAGGCAGTTCTTGTTAAGTCTTGCCTTATCAAAGCTATCGAATTCAAATAGTTTTGTGAGGAAACAAGATACTATAGAAATTGTTCTGTATGGAAACAGCATTAAAACCATAAATGTCGGATAAAAATCGTGAAAACTGTTAAAATTTAATAAAGAAAAAACATTACAGAAAAGTTAGCAGAAAGCCCATAGTTTCAATTATGGGTTTTCCTGATCGCACTTTTATAATGTCGTTTATCCTTTCCCTGTTTATGTTCCAATGCAGAAAGCCTTGCTTTCATTTCCTCCTCTTCCAATAGAATGTCGTCAATGTATTCCTGAAGCTTAGTCTCATCGGCGCAGTATAATATTTTACCCTCAGAAAAAATTCTTTTCAGTACGGCGTAACTGAATTTGTTTATGACGTTTACATCGAATTTTACATCATAGTCTTCAAGAACCGATGCGAATTTATTTTCCTCTTCAAACTGGTTTTCCGGATCAGTTTTCAAAAGTATCCCAACATCGATGTCTCTGAAAGATGGATCATTTCTTGAGTAACTTCCGAATAATATCAGAGCAAGCACATTTTTATCTTTTGAAACAGCCTCTTTAAGTTCGGAGATTGCGGTATTTATCTGCTCTTCTTCAAGCAGCCAGCGTATGCATGCTTTTTCTATGCTCTTGCTTATAGCACTCTGGTTATAACCAAATCGGCTCATCGCCGCTTTCCTAAATCTCTTTTCCAAATCGCTGGAAACGTTAATCTTTGCTGCTATCATAAGGTCTAAATATCTTTAGATATTAAAACACTTTATCTTATAATTAATCTGTGAAGTCAAAGTTATAATTCATCCTTTAAGCTTTATTACTGTAAAGCCTTCTTTTTCTGCGATTTCGGCTAGAAATTCGTCCGCTGTTGCAAACCTGCCTGTTTGTATTTTTCTGGCGGTGGCTATCTGCAGGGCATCTGCAACATAGATATGGTGCTTTAACACCAAATCTATCGAATTGGTAATTATATCGCTAGACACATCCAAAATACTCAATGTTCCAGCAACCAAAAGCTTCATGCTTTCGCTGAGCAGTAGTTGTGTGCTTAACTTCGGATCAGTAGTCTTTCTGCGCTTGTCGAAAACTCCGACTGCTTCGCCTAGGTTCCAAATAGAGAAATATATCCTCATATTTCCCATTTCCGCACTCTTATACAATTCATCTACCTTTTCGCTGTCTGTTTCAGTCAAATATCTTTTTGCGATAGCGCTTGTGTCAAGATAAACGTCCTTCTCTCCCATTTCTCATCTCCCTTATAAGTTTTCCCGAATCCTTTCCGGCACCTCTTTTCTTGGCAATGTCTTCAAAGCCCATATATTTTATTTCGATTCCTAGCTCTTTGGAGATCTCTTCCAATCCATACTTTGTAAAAGACTTAAGGAGTTCTTCGAATGTTGAGCTGAGGCTGAAGCCTGATTTTATCAGGTTTGCCCTTGCTTCTTTCAGTAATTCCTCATCAACAGAAAGGGTTAATTTCGATTTTGACATATATACTTCTATACATAAATAAGTATATAAAGCTTTCTATGCATTAGAAACGTAATAAATTAAAAAGGAGAAATTAATATAGGTTTTATAGGCTGCCTGTAAGGAGGACTCAATGCACGGAATAATAAAGGAGTGGAAAAAAGCAGACACAAGATTTATCTGGGGATTTGATACCGGCGGATCCACGGGTTGCGATTCAATAGTAGAGGTGGCACGCTTGATAGACGGCAAATGGGTCACTTTTATTACGCGTGATTTTTATTTTTCCGATGCGAGTGAGCAGAGCGTAATGAACTTTACAAACAGGGTTATAAATGATCCTGCGTACAGGGAAAAAATCGCCAATTTTGAGACTGAATGGCAAAGATCCAATAAGATTTATGAAGACATTGAAGCGATCCTGTACAAGACGATGGAAAATAAACCACACTTTTTGGGGTATGAATCCGGAAACAAAGCCGCAGAAAGGCAATTTAATAAACTGCAGCGTGAATACGACTCTTTCTGCGAAGAACTTTATAGTTATATTAAGGAGAATATAAAGCGGCTGTGGGAAGACTGGCAGAAGGATAAAAACATGACGCGGTGGTTTATCCTATCCCAACAAAAAGGTGGGTTGCGAAAATTGCTTAAAGAAATTATATAGAGATAAAAGAGATTGGCTAATAGAGAATACTCAACCCTTTGGTGGAGATGGATCTCAACACCAAGATCAGGTCTACGAGTCATGGTCCTGAGAAGCAGGAAACTCTATGCGGAATCTTAGGAGTAGTTCATCTTTTTATTATAGCAGAGCCCGCAATATTAATGGTAGCCTTAGATATAAAAAAATTCCCAATAGAATTTACCAAACATGCAAGGGAAAGAATGAAAGAAAGAGGTTTGGATGAAGAAGAAATAAAAGAATTTTTGTCTCACAGAGATCCAAAGCTTGTTGTGCCTTACAATTTCAATGGCAATGGCAAAGTTTATAATCTGATATTCAATAAATCAAATGTCTATGATATTCTTATAGGAGTTTCTATTACCGGTAAAAAAGTAAGAGTCACAACTTGTTTTAAACAGGACAAACAAAAATCACGAAAACTGGAAAAATTTAATTTAATAAAGAAAAAACATTACGATTATTAATATAAGTAAAATTATAAAGTAATATGGCAAAGGAAGTGAAGATAGACTATGATTTCAATGAAGACATTTTATGGCTTCATTCCGGCGATAAAATAAAAGATAGCCTGGCAATAGACAGATTTATAGTGGATTTTTCTCCGGATAATAAGGTGATAGGGCTGGAAATACACGGCGCTTATGATTATCTAAAGGGCATTACTAACGGAAAGTTTGCTAGATCTTATTTAAAGAACATGAAGAAGGCCGGTCTAGGCAGTTACATTAGTAATGATGTCATAATAGTCTACTTTTATCTTTGGATTAATTCTAAAGAAGAGAGGATACCCGCACTTAACCTGCCGAAGGCAATAGCCTCAAAATCAGTCAAAAATTAATCAATACTGGTTTTTATCGATTAGGGATATTGATTGCTTATTTTTTTCACGTTTGACAAAAAACTATCCACATCGGATAAGTCTTTCAGCCGTTCGAATACATTTTCATTATACTTTCCCCGTATATGCGCGTATAAGCCTATTTCTAAGTCTTTTTCTCTGCGGATTCCATTAAGTTCTCCTTGAGAGTATCTGAAAGTTTGTGAGTGACATTTTTTTATGTCTAATGGCGACAATTTGAACAGGCTTTTATACGGATTCTAAATATCTTTAGACATCAAAACACTTTATTCTATAATTAATTTTAAATGCCAATCAGCGGATAACCGCATTATTCCTAAAATCGATATACCGGCGGAATGTCTGAAATTATATATTCAAATAAACCGTCTATTCCTCATGGCTTACAGCGTAGTGATAGGAAGAAATGAAAGAGACCAGAAGGATTACGGCGATTTGGCTACGACTCTGATAGGAAAACAGTACATAACGATGGGAAACATCGTCAGCATGGGGAACAATATAATGCTGGATGCCTTAAGGCCGCACGTTGTACTGATAGCGGGAAAGCGAGGTTCCGGCAAGAGTTATACGATGGGTGTGATAGCAGAAGGGCTGGCATCCCTGGATGAGGATACAGCAAAGAACGTAACCTCGCTGATGATAGACACGATGGGAATATACTGGACGATGAAAAGCCCTAATTACAAGGAAGCGGATTTACTGAAGGAATGGGGTTATCAGCCCACGGCGTTCAAAAATATAAACGTTTTCGTTCCTAAGGGGTCGTTCGATGCGATAAAGGAGGAAAACGCGGAGATGGCGGATTATCCCTTTTCCATAGCCGTAAAGGATCTCTCGTCCAGCGACTGGTGCGACATCTTCGGTTTTTCAATAAATGATGATTACGGTATACTGATAAACCAGGCTCTGGAGGCATTCGAGGAGGAAGGCATAGCATACGGTATAAAAGACCTGATAGAAAAGCTGGAGTCGCAGGTAACGGTCTCGGATACCATCAAGGAAGCGGTAAAGGAAAGGTTCGAAGCCGCGATGCAGTGGGGTCTGTTTGAAAAAGAAGGCACAAAAATAGAGGACATGCTGGTTCCCGGCTGCATAAACATACTTGATATAAGCCTGTATGCGCATTCTCTGGGTGAATTCAGTTTAAGGGCTTTGGTCATAGGATTACTGTCGCAGAAGATCCTTGAGATAAGGACGAAGCAGAGAAGAGTCGAAGAACTGCAGGAGATAAATTCCACCGAAATAACAGAAAGGGAGCAGAAAAAGAGTATACCGATCGTTTGGATGTTTATCGATGAGGTGCATGAATTTCTGCCGGCAAACGGGAAAACAGCAGCGACGGCTTCTCTTTCCAGGGTCATAAAGGAAGGCAGGCAGCCAGGTATAGGATTAGTGATAGCGACACAGCAGCCCGGAAAATTAGACACGGACATAATAACGCAGTCCGACATAATAATCTCGCAGCACGTAACCGCAAAGCTGGATATAGACGCATTGAACACGGTGATGCAGATTTATATGGCTTCCGATATACGAAAATACCTGATGGAGCTGCCGCGGCTTCCGGGGGCGTGCATAATACTGGATGACAATTCAGAGAGGATATACCCCGTGCAGATCCGTCCGAGACTGACGTGGCACGGCGGGGAAACACCGAAATCGCTCGGCAAAAAACCGGCTAGCAAAGAAAGGTAGATGGAAAAATATCTTGTTTTAGGGATAATACTGGCTGTAGCAGTGGTTGCCACCGTCATCCTGTTGTTCGGCATAGGCAAAAGCAGCAATCTTTCGATCAATCCGCCGCAGCAGGATTATTCAGCGGCGAATTCATCTCTGGAAAGCGCGGTTTACGGCGATATACTGGGTCTGCAGACCTATCAAAATATTCTGCCAACGGGAAAAAGCGCATCATACGATGTTAACTACAGTTTGTTTACCTCTTCTTCACTGTCGAACGGCAGCGGTTCTAACAGCTCGGAGCTTTCAAGAGGGGGCATACGGCTCTATCATGGATTAAACGGCAATTCGGAGGCGTTTTCAAATTTTACGATGTCAATACCCGTTTCAGCCGGCATAACCTACAATATTACCTCTCTTTCGTATATCTTTGCTGTAGGAAACAATACCTATCTCTGCACCGGTTCATCCTCTACCGCGGGAAAAGTTTCCTGTCTGGCTTTGAATGAAAGCATGCAGAACATGACGGATGCGCTTTTAAGCGGTTTGAAAATGAACAGGGTATCGTTGCTTGAGGCTTACAACACGACATACAGAGGTTATCCCTGTCTTTTTACGGTTTCTTCCTTCGATCTGGCTTTGAATGAAAGCAACTCCTCCTTAATTGCAGGCAGCAGCGGAAACGAAAAATTAAGCGGCATACTCACAAGCTGCGACTACAAAAAGTATAACATTGCGGTAATGAGCAGCCTCGCCGCAGATATCTCCGTTTCAATCGATCTGAACGGCACTTCCCTGAATTCCAATTCGTACATAAGCTATAATGAATCCATCCTACGGCTGGATAACTACACAACAGATCTGACGAAGAACAGCCTTCCTTCCTGATCCAAGCAAATAAAAAAACCATTGTTTACTTCTTTAGGCCGCAGAACTTTCCACTGACTTTTCTGTAACCCTGAGGTAATAATTTTAAACATAAATCTGCAAAATAAAGGTATTCGAGTATGACCCGGATATAAGACGTATATCCTATAATAAGAACATAATATTAGTTGTAATTTTAATGTAAAACTATTTAAACACATGTAAACTATATTTAACATATGTTAGATATAATTAACAACTTAGCTCCATTCTTTGAGGACAATTACGCGCGGATAAATATAAGGCACTATTCACGGCTTATGAAGATATCACCGCCGACGGCATCAAAATTATTAAAAAGATACGCAGAAGAGCACCTTCTCGAGAGTTCTACGTATGAAAGATACATATTTTTTAGCGCAAGACGGGATGACAAGACTTTTATAGATCTTTCCAGGATATACTGGCGCGATAGATTGGAAGGGCTGAGCACATTTTTGGCGGATAAGTTTGCAGTAGAACCTGCTATAATCCTTTTCGGCTCCATGTCCAAGGCGGAAGTTAGGAAAGATTCCGATATAGACATAGCGGTTATAGGCGTAAACAGTACGGTGAATCCGTTTAAGGATATGGCTGCGTTTGAGAAGGACTTGGGCAGGAAACTGGATATCTTTAAGTTCAAGTCATTGATGGATGCATATAAGCTACCCATCTGGAAAGCGATACTGAACGGATATATCCTAAAGGGAGCTATATAAAATTATGGACTGGAAAGCCTGCGTCGATTCAGGGATGGCGAAGAGGATAACACCTGATAAAGAGATGGTCGCGGCACTTTTGATTACAGCGGATAAGAGGATGAAATCTGTCGATATGTTGAAAACTAACAGCGTAACGGCAAATTCAAAAGTTTCTCTGGCTTATGATGCGCTCAGGGAAGTTCTTGAAGCATTGGCAATCAAATACGGCTACAAAATATATAACCACGAGTGCTATACATGTTTTCTTAAGGAAGTGTTAAGACAAAACCAGATAGCTGAAGAATTTGATATCTTTAGGAAGGCAAGGAACAGGATAAACTATTACGGAAATGAACTTTCCATTGAAGAAGCCGATATCCTGATTCGAAAAATCAAAGACCTTAATAACATTATAGTAAAACTGTTATGAATAGTTCAAATCCCAATCCCCCTCAATTAAAGATTTAAATATTAATTACGGCTGTCTGCAGGATTCCTAAAAAGCTTATTGATATGTACTAAATTTGGTACATATGTACAAAAAATTGAACATAAGCGAGAATAACCCGCATGTTATCACCGTTTTCAAAAGGTTTTGATAAAGAATACCACGTGCATGAGGTACAAATGATGCTCAATATTACAGATCTAATAATTATATAGCAAGGAAAGCAGAACAGGAAACGCAACTATAAATCAATGACAGTGAAATCAGGGACAAATTCGTATACTTTTTGCTTATTGTTTAGTAGGTTATCATTTGATAACTAACTATACATAATATTTAAATACGCTGCCTGTATATCTCTAGTATGCAGGCCAAGGAATTTATACAATTATTAACGGAGCGTAACATACATGTATTTACGATAAGCGACGCCGCAAAAATATTGCGTTGTCCTCAATCCTACGCAAAGCTTTTCTTATACCGGGCAGCTCAAAAAAAATTGATAGGCAGAGTTGTCAGGGGAATTTATTTTGTTGCGGCGAAAGCCAATGAATACGAGATAGCCTCGTATGTTCTGCCGCATTCATACATTAGTCTTGTCTCCGCGCTGTATTATTACGGTTTAACGACGCAGATACCGAATAAAGTATATGTTGTTTCTACGTTTAGGCACCCTTCAATAAAAAACATTGCCGGGTTTGATATCATATTCAGAAACACGAATGAAAAGATGATGTATGGTTATCATAAAGAAGCAGACGGAAATATATCCATCGCAGATCCTGAAAAAGCGATAGTAGACATATTTTATTTTAAGGAAGTGAATGATCTGGATGAGCTAGCTCTATCCAAGCCGTCGAGGGTGGATATAGATAGATTGATTGTTTATGCGAAGCGCAGCGGAAGGGCATCGGTTATAGCACGCACAGCGGGTCTATTAAGGGAAAATGGTTATGTCTCGCAGGCAAAAGCCCTTCTAATAAGCGGACAGGTGAGAAGATGATAGATAAAGAGACTTTGCTTCAAATCAAGAAGTATGAACAACCCTACCAGGCTGAAAAAGATTATCTTCAAGAGCTGTTTCTTTATATGCTATATAAGGAACTTGGTGACTCGTTAATTTTCAAAGGGGGCACAGCAATTTCAAAATTTTACGGATCCGTGAGGTTTTCCGATGACTTGGATTTTAGCATATACAGAAAAGGCTCAAGGCCGGAGTCGATAATAAAAAAGTTAAATTTGGTGATAGGGAAAATTTCTAATGAGTATCCCACAATAGTTTTAAGAAAGAAAATAAAAAAGGTGTCGGCCTTTGAGATAAGCATACGCGGCCCATTTTTTGAAATATACAATAAATATCAGCATCTAAAGATCGAAGTAGACAACAAGGTGGCCGTATACGAAGCGGCCAATATAGTGCGCAGGAACCCAGTATATCCCGATATAATGCCGTATATCGCCGTTGTAATGAGCGAAAGAGAGATTCTCGCCGAAAAAGTGGTCGCATTGATGTTCCGACACAACTTAAAGGCAAGGGACCTGTTTGATCTTTATTTTTTAATCGATAAAAATACGAGAGTAGATGTTAATTTGATAGACAAAAAGATGAAAGAGCATGGGCATACATTTCATGAGGAAAAACTCATAAAAAGCGTAGAAATCATCGGGAAAATTTGGGACGCAGAACTTGATAGGCTTATCCCAAAGGAGCACATGATAACTTTTCAAAGGGCAAAAAAAACCGTGTTCAAACAATTTACGATCGCAGGGCTACTGTAATCCTCCCGATTAAATATGTACATCATAATGTCATAAAATGCATAAACATGTACATTAGCATATACACATAGAAAGGCCGTTGATGAAAGAGTTCAATCTATAGTGGTTAAGCGGCACGGCGGATCCGAATCTTGCGTCATTATAAAAGCATGAGCGGGAAAGCCCTTTATTTAAATCATGAATCTTCTCGCTACATTTTTATAAACATAAAAGCTTTCATACCTTATGATTTCGTTTCCTTTCAAATCGATGAGAAGCGGGCAGAAAGACATAATCGAAGCGGTGGAAAAAACCATAAAAAAGAGGGAAAAACTGATTATCCAGGCCTCCACAGGGATGGGCAAGACCGCCGCCGTTCTTTACGCAGCAGTGAAGGCGGCGAGGGAAAACAACCTGAAGGTTTTGTTTCTTACGGCCAAGCACACGCACCAGAACATAGTCTACGATACGGTAAAGAAGATGAATGATTATTCTTCGGAGAAGATAAAATTTGCGGGCATAAACGGGAAAAGGTCGATGTGTCTTTTTGAAAACAGCGTGGATCCGCCGCTTTTCATAGAGTTCTGCAGAGCAGTCAGGGAGCAGAACATGTGCGATTTCTACAGCAATACGTTCACAAGAAACAAGGACGTAAAGCCCGCGGTGACGGAAGCCTTGTCCTCCGGCATATCCGATCCAAAGAGCGTAATCGAAAAAGCAAGGGAACTGGAATTGTGCCCGTATGAACTGTCGCTTCTGAACGCAAAGCAGTCCACGATAGTGGTGGCGAACTATTCGCATGCCTTTGATCCCAGCATAGCGCTGGGCTTTACAATAAGAACGGGGATAGACCCCGCAAATACGATATTGGTGGTCGACGAGGCCCACAACCTTCCGAGCAAAATATTGGACATGAATTCGTTTTCAATCTCGCAGAGAAACCTTGAAAAGGCCTATTCAGAGGCAAACATGGCGGGATATAATGATATTGCGGTGAAAGTTGATAAAATAATAGCGGAGATAAGAAGAGCAACGAGAGAAACAGCTGTAGAAATAAGGGGGATATTCAGAGAAAGGGATTTGGATGAACTGGAAGAAGTGGTCAAGTTCCATGAAAAAGGCTATAACATTCCCGCCGCTTTTATGCTGAAGAACTTCGTAGAGAAGTTACTTTCAGTTAAAGACGAGGACATAATATACGTTTCAATCGAGGAGAAGGGCAGAAGAGTAAACGTAAATTCACTGGATCCCGCGGATTATTCCTCCGGAGTTGTAGACTCGTTTTACTCCGCAGTATTGATGAGCGGCACTTTCCGGCCGATAAACATGTTCGCCAGCCTGTTGGGCATAGAAGACGCAAAAAGCATAGAGGTGGACGGCGATTCGTCGAAGAGCGGCCGGCTGATGGTGATAGACAAGGCAGTCACTTCAAGGTTTTCGGCAAGGGAAGAACAGTACTCAAAGATAGCGGGCGAGATAGACGACATAATGGAAAAGATAAAGCATAACATGATCTTCTTCTTTCCTTCCTATCACTTCATGGACAAGGTATACCAGTCAATGGCTGAAAAGGGAAGAATAATAAGGGAAGAACAGAGCATGCCGAGGGATAGAAAGAACGAGATAATGGAAAGGCTTTCCTATTCCTCAGCGGTACTGTTTGCGGTGGTAAACGGCAACTTTTCAGAAAGCATAGGCGTAAAGAACAACATGGTGAAGCTCATCTGCATAGTCGGCGTTCCTTTCGAGCCGCCGTCAATAAAGTTGAAAGCGATGCAGGTTTATTACGACAAGAAAACGGGAAGCGGATTTGAATATGCGCAGGTCCTGCCGACTATGATAAAGGTAATGCAGGCGGCCGGCAGGGGCATACGCTCCGCCAAGGACAAGTGTGCAATAGTCCTGATGGATTCACGGTATGATACTCCGATATTCAGGAAGTACCTGCCGAGTGAGGTTCTGACGGTCGACAGCGATCCTGTAACAGTAATCAGGGAGAATGGCTTCGCTTGAAGGAGTGGAAAATATGCATTGTTTTTAATCAGAATTTTTGATGTTATACGTTTTATCGATTCCGTCTTTATTCCGATTTATGTGTTTTATGCTGTTAATATTTTGTTAATAACTTTTTTATTATTAACAAAAATAGTTATAAATGTTAATATAAAATAATTAACAAATAAGTGTTTAAATATTAATAATACCTGTATTGTGTATGAAAGTGTTGGATAATGCAGCTGGCAGGTTCCTTGTCGGCAGTGCCGTAATAAACGGAAAGAAGGAACGTTTCGATTATTTTTATCCTAATCCTCTACCGAGATACCTGAGCATACCGGATAAAACCGCGAAGAAAATAGAAGCAGCTGCAGTTTCTCTCGGGGAATTGAAAGGTTTGTCAAACATGGTGCACAACATAAACCTTTTTATCTCCCTTTATAAGGGGAGGGAAGCCGTTTTAAGCTCCAAGATAGAGGGTACGCAGACCTCTCTTAATGACCTGTTTTTAAGCGAGGCGAGGAATCAGAAAACGAATCTTATCGGGGATCTGATGGAAGTTGCCAATTATAAAATCGCTCTTAATTTCGGATATAAAAAGATACAAGAAGGGTATGACGTGTCCTCTAACCTCATAAACAGGATGCATTTCTTTCTTCTCAGAGGAGTAAGGGGCTGGGATAAGCGTCTCGGCGGGTACAGGAAGGTGCAGAACTGGATAGGCAAACCAGATTCAAATATAAGGGAAGCGGAATTTGTTCCTCCGTCCCCGCAATTTGTCAACAACTCGATGAACAGCCTGTTTTCCTACATGCGCGAAAAAAGCAGCATTCCTGATCTGGTGCGCATAGCACTGATGCATTACCAGTTTGAGAGCATTCATCCTTATGAGGACGGGAACGGCAGAATAGGCAGGCTCCTGATAATACTGTACCTTACGAAATTGAATGTACTGGACAAGCCCCTCCTGTACATAAGTCCGTATATAGAGTCAAATAAAGAGCTGTATTACGCCCTGCTTACAGAAGTAAGAAGAACAGGAGATTATATTTCGTGGGTGGATTTCTTTTTAGACGGAGTAGCACAGACGGCGGAGGATACATCTAAAAAAATAAAGCAGATGATCGGGCTGTATGACGCTTATAAAGAAAAATTAAAAAATTCCAATCTGACTACTTATGAGGTGCTAGATATGTTCTTTCAAAATCCATACGTTTCCGTGTCAAAAGCGGCCAGGATTCTGAAGAAAAACTATCCGTTGGTTTCAAGGTCGTTCAAAAGGCTTAAAGATGCGGGGATTATAAAAGAAATCCATAGAAAAAGGAACGCGATTTATGTCTCTTCAGAGATACTGAGGATAATAAGGCAGTAACTGATTTGGTCTACCGGCATAAAAATCATGAAACGGTGCTGTCTTCTTTTATGTCTTATTCATATTTTCAGGAAGCTTTGGGCTAAGAATTCTCCTTTGATAAAATCATGTATACATATAGGCTAAAATTGGGTGATATCGATACATAATATTAAATTACGGCAAAAATATCCATTGTTTCGGCGTTGAAAAACGGTTTTATGGCTTATGAAACAGAGCTGCCTTCTTCTATGTCCTTGTCAACCGTTAGAAGTGCAAGTTTGCCATCTTTATCCTGTGCTGCCAGCAGCATGCCCTGCGACTCCAGACCCATAAATTTAGCCGGTTTGAGATTGTCTATAATTATTATTTTCTTTCCCACTAATTCTTCGGCGGTATACTGGTTTCTTATCCCGCTTAGAATCGTCTTTTCCCCGTCCCCAAGGGAAACCTTTATTTTAATGAGTTTGTTGCTCTTCTCCACGTTTTCCGCCGCTATTATCTTTCCGACCTTTAAATCTATTTTTTTGAAGGAATCTATGTCAATCTCTTCCTTTGTCATTTACTCCTCTACGTTGGAAAGATAGGCAGACATCCTTTCAATCATCTTTCTCATGTCCTGTATCAGTGAATTATAGTTTCTTACGTATTCCCTCTGTGCATCCAAAGCTCTCGAGTAATTTTCCAGATCAACCTGCGACTGCGTAATCCTTTTCTCCAGTTCTTTTATATCGTCAAGTACCTTTTTAAAATCGCTCATTTTTATGAAAGCGATGGATTTACTGTTTGATTCCAAACGCAGTGCATCCAGCACGCTTATGCCCGCGTTTCTAACCGGCTCAAGGTTAATGTTCTGTATCTTAACGTTTGGTACAGGTATCAGGGGGATAGAACCGCTCTTTTTCTGCGTTTCCTGAACAGGTTGGTTTGTTTGAGCGCCGTTTTCATTTACTGGCTGATTCACAGCCGGCTGCGTCTGCTGCGCTATAGGTTTCAGGCTGCTTTCCTGGTAATAAGGATTAACGGGTTCTTCTTTCTTCTTTTTAAACAGTGCCATATTATTGATAAATTATAAGGATATATAAAAGTTTAATGATTTTAAGCTTTTAAATCATAGCAAATATTAGATTAGAATGAATCTGTTTGGAAGAATTGCGGGTTTGCTGAACATAGTTATAATAGTGGCGGCGGTTCTACTGCTCGCGCTTCAGATAAGTTTCTTTGTCGGAAAGCTTGCAGTTAAGAAAAATGCACTGCGGTTTTTAAGGCACCTCTTTCCAGTTAATGCAGAAGAGGCATGATTATTTTAACCAGTCATTGTATAATTTATTATCGCTAAGCGCCAATAGTCTAGCAGCATAACTCTGGCTTCCCAAGCCAGCGACCCGGGTGCGAATCCCGGTTGGCGCATTTTTAAGTATGCTGTTCTTAATGTATCGTAATGCACTTATTACGGCAAAATTAATGCATCCTGCTGCATTTAAACAGAAAACGCAGCATACGCTCGATTCGCTTTCAATTTTTCCTGATTCGATTTAGTCTATTTCAAAACCTTGTAATGCAGTCTCACTTCATTTCCGGAAAACCGTTCGATGTCCAATAGTTTAAGTTTTTTATCAAAGTTCTCCTCCGAAAATAAATGTATACCTTTGCCGAATATGACCGGCTCCATATCAAAATAAAATTCATCCACTAGGTTGGCAGTGATAAAGCTTGTAGTGATCTTTCCTCCGCCGACCATAGCTTCGCTGTAGCCGTTTTCCTCGACTAGTTTAAGTATCTCCTTCGGTTTTTTGCTGGTGACTATCACGTTTTTCCACGGGTTTTTAAGGCTGCGTTTCGTCACCACTATATTCAGCCCATCCATCGGGAAACCGCCTTTCTTTACTGCCGTTTCAAAAGTTCCCCTTCCTATGATATTAACCCTTACTTTTTTCATCATGGAAAGAAATCCGGCCCTTGCTTTTTTTGATGAGAACTCGCTGCCATCAAATCTTGCGATCATTCCGTTCGGGGTTATGTGCATGTATACAATCACTTTAACTGTCATGTTAATCCTCTAACAGTAATTTCAACGCTTCTTCCCTTGTTTCCGCGTTATCCTTGAAAACACCGCGGATTGCGCTGCTTCTCGTCTCCGCCTTTCTTGCCTTTATTCCGCGCATCTCCATGCACAGGTGCCTCGCCTTTATCACCACGAGAACGCCCTTTGCCCCTACTTTTTCCGCGATGTAATCCGCTATCTCTTTCGTGAGTTTTTCCTGCACCTGCGGTTTGGCCGAAAAGAAACGCGTTATCCTCGGAAATTTGGACAGTCCCAATATCTTCTGTCCCGGGATATAGGCTATGGATACGGTGCCGAAGAACGGCAGAAGGTGATGCTCGCACATCGAATAGAACGGGACGTCTTTAACTGCTAGGATATCACTGTAACCAGGATTGTCAAACATTGTAATAGACGGCTCGTTGCCGTCGTTCATTCCCGCGAATATCTCCTTGTAGGCCTTTGCAATTCTTTTCGGAGTATTCCTGGAAACCTCGCTGCCTTCCTCTATTCCGATTTCCTTCAAAACCTCCTTGAAAAGTTCCTCTATCTTTTCCTCGTTCATTATATATAGTGAATTTTAACATATTTAAAATTAGGATTTTAGCGCTGTCAACTTTTTTCCGTTCAGATCAATCAATTTACGGATGTTTGAAAGCAATAGATGGGCATGTTTAAATAACCAGACATATGTTTAGATTTTCTAATCATATGTTTATTATTTTAACATATACAACTAACCTTATTTTAAGGTGTGTAACTAACAAAGGCGTAACACTCTCTAATGATTTAGAAAGCAGTAAGGACCATGATTCTCGGGCGTGGGAAATGCTACACTTCACCATAAACGGCAGAGGTAAAAGAAAACACATCACAGCAGTAATGTGTTTATGCTCAAACCGTTAATAATTATTAACAATACGCACATAAAAATAAACAGTAGATAACTCGCCGTTAGACGTCACTATATATCATTGACTTATGCGGTGACCATGTCTAGAGCGGAGACAAAATCGGTTATGTCTGGCAACAGAATAATAGCATTGTAAAAAAAGTTAAATACAACGTTGCTTATAACTATGGATGGCAGAGGAATTGATAGAAGTGAAGTGCACTATAGAATTAATGGGAAAGCCTAAGGAAGCCGTGATGGATTCTTTGAAAAAAATAATATCAAACATAGAAGAGAACGGGAACAAGCTGGAAGTCAGTGAAATCGAGTATGCCGATCCGAACGAAGTCAAGGACGGTTTCTTCTCCTCCTTTGCGAGATTCAAGATAAAAGGCAATGTAGTTGACTTATTGGGTTTCGTGATGGATTATGCCCCTTCTTCGATAGAACTTTTGACTACGAGGGATACAAAGATTTCAATGACCGATCTGCAGGCTTTGATGAACGATCTTTCCGGCAGAATGAGCGAGATGGATCAGAGGATAAAGATCTTTTCCGGGCAGACGGTTTTGCTTTCGCAGCAGTTGGATCAGCTTAAAAAAGAAATGAAGAAAACGAACAACGTTTGACTGCATTTGTCTGTTCCATAATAATTTTATATTTAGCGTTGAACCCGTGTAAAATTTTCTTTGAGTCCAGAAGTTTGCTTGGAATAAAAGCGCGGAGCCGCTTAAGAAAATAAAAGTATGCGCAGAACCGGCAGGGAAAAATCATTATAATATATACAGAGTGTCTAGAAGCGGGGTTTTAACTTGCAGCAGCAAATTCATTTATTTTTTCCACAGCATTCAATAATACAGAAAAAATAAAATACTGCAGTTTACAGGTTTTGATTTCTGAAAATATTTTAAGTTATTTTCCATCTGTTTATTTTTATCAAGCGATCCTTTATCCTATAATTTAATATTTTTCACTGTCAATTGG
>JAJZXE010000014.1 GCA_021802505.1 Nanobdellota archaeon | reverse complement strand
GAAAGGAACAGCGATTCGGCGTCACTAGTTAGCGGTTATCCGACAGGGTACGCCGCGTAGCCACACGCTATGGGATAAGAGCTGAAGGCATCTAAGCTCGAAACCCTCCGTAAAAATAGGCATCGTTAAGGCCGGGGAAGAAGACCCCTTTGATAGAATCGGCGTGTAAGGACCAAGGCGAAAGCCGAGATCTTCAGCGCACGATTACTAATCGGCCAAAATTTTCGTAAATCACACAGTCACATTAAAACCGTTTAACCGATGGTTTTTATTTTTTTAATTTGTTATTTAATTTCTATCACTTATTCTAAGAGCCACTTCCAAACGGGTTTTACTACTATCTTAAACCCGTCCTTTTTTATAGTTTTTTCCTGATCCATCGTCAGTATAAGCCCTTCTTTGGATTTTATTTCCTTCATGCCCTCAATTGCCCCTCTAACCTCTCTTTTTTCATTTCCTTCATTTAAATTATAACACACCTGTATTGCTTCTTTTGCTGTCGGGACAACAAAATCAGTTTCATAGTTATTGTCGTTTCTATAGTAATAGCATTCATAGTTTCTTCGCTTTAATTCAAGGGCTACCAAATTTTCCAGTAGTGCACTGTCTTTATTAATTATATTTGGAGAGCCTTCGGTTACAATTCCATTATCAACACAGTAAATTTTTCTAGGGTTTTTATCGAAATGCTTAATTTTACGCTCAAATCGTTTTACGGTAAAGAAAAGGTAAGACTCTTCTAAATATCCGAGGTATTTTTCTATGGTATTCGGGCTTATACCAAAATTATCCGTAATAGATCTCACCGTTATTAAATTTGATATGTTTGACGTAAAAAACGTTATTACAGATTTGAGATCTGCAGGTTTTCTTATGTTGTATCTAATTATAATATCCTTTTGTATTATATCATTTATTATTGATTTGATCAGTGACATGTTTGAAAAAATTACTGGTTCTGGCATGCCGCCTTTGTTAATAAACTCTTTAAAGTTTTTTAATAGGGTCGCTTTTTCTTCAGTAGAATAGAATTTTGCGTCTCTTATAGGTATTTTTCTTGAAATCAAGAATTCTTTGAATGAAAAAGGATAGAGATCTATATCCAAGTGTCTGCCTGTTAAATGTGTACCTAATTCCTTGCTTAACAAGTTTGCATTTGAACCCGTTATTAAAACACGGTAATTTTCTCTAAGTAATCTATTAACAAATAATTCCCACCCCTTTATATTTTGCACTTCATCCAAGAAGAATACTTTTTTCCTCCCAAAAAGCTCGGATAGAACTTCCATAAGGGTTTGAAAGTCTTCAGACTTAAAGTCTGCCAACCTATCATCGTCAAAGTTGCAGTAAAAAAAATCATCAGGGAATTTATGACTTATTAATTGTTTGATAAGTGTGCTTTTACCGCACCTTCTTATACCTTTTACTATGAGTGCAGAGTTTCCAGTATATAGGGTTACCTTGTTTAAAATATCTCTAGGCACAGAATCTGGCTGGTTTTTAAATTCATTTAACTGGTCTTTTATCACAGTACCAAGGATCTGCTTATTAATCATAAATAATTATGTTTTTGGCAGTTTTTAAACTTTATTATTGCTAAATATAATGAGCAATAATAGGAGATATTGCTAAATATAATGAGCAATAGTATATAGTATCTTCAAACATAAAATCTTAGCGGCTGGTTGAAAATCGGCCAAAATTTTCGTAAATCATACAGTTATATTGGAAACCGGCAAGTCTTCTTGAAAAGATTATTGTCATTAAAATGGACCTACATAAGAATCGATTTTTTGTTTTACTGTAATATATCTTAATCCTTGAATTTTGTAGCTCTTAACACTGAGAGCAGCAATAAACTAAATATGGCGATGTGCCCCGTAGTGCATAGTATGCATATATGGTGCACCAGGAACAGTTCTACATATATCAGGTAGCAGGCTATTCCTGCTCCGAATGTACTCAGTATCAATATTACCGTCGTGAACATCTTTTTCCTTTTTTCTTTTTTGTCTATTAATCTGAAAACGGATAGTACTATTATGACGGAGAAGAAAGCTATCCCGTAATAATACCAGTCCACCCCGAATAATGTGGAGTAATTACTTGTCACGACCTTAGAACAATTTATGACGGAGCTTATTATATCGCAGCTGTTTTTGGATATTACGTTCAGAGTGAACGACAAAAACAGGTAGAGCATAGCTCCTAAACCGAGAAACCCAAAAAATACCGTGATGTAATCCAGGATTTTTTGATTTCTCATCAGATGCCTCAGTTGGAAACTTTTTTAATGGCGGCTATAAGAATCTTTATTGCCTCATCTATCTCTTCTACGTTTTTAGCGCCGGTGCAGACGATTTTTCCCGTCCCGAATAAAAGAAAAGTTATCTTTGAATTTACAAGTTTGTAAACTAAACCAGGAAACTGCTCCGGATTATACTCCGTTTCGTCTATATTGTAAGCTATCTTGTTGAGATCCAGACTTCTGTTAAGATTCCCGCTCGCAACTATGTTCTGTATGTCAATCTTCCATTCGCTTTTAACGGTCACACCAACTTTTTTAAGTTCTTTTAAAAGTCTCGTCATCGCCGTCTTTATATCTTCCTTTGACCTGCCGCCCGTGCAGACCAGTTTGCCGCTTCCAAACACCAAAAAAGTTACATGCATGTCGGGAAAACGGAAAACCAATCCTGGGAACTGCTCAGGATTATACTTTGTATTCGGCAGTTTTTTGAGTTTATTTAGGGGTATCTGAACCTTAAGAGAGATGCTCGCAACGACATTTTCGACCTTGTATATTTTTGCATTTGCCATTATTTATATGCCTCTATAACGATGTTATTATCAGATATATTTAAATTTTGTGTCTTTAATAGTTTTTCGTTCTTGCCTTCTTCGCTTCCGGTCTTTGAAAGCACTTCCCGCACGACCGCATTTTTAATGTCATTGTTATCTTCTCCGTTTATGGCTATGTTAAGTTTTATCACGTCGGTTCTCTTTAGTCCGAGTTCCTTTCTCATGTTCTGCACCGCCCTTATTATCTCTCTTCTTATCCACAATAGTTTCACCTCATCGCTTAAACCTGTGTCTATTACAATCACATCTTTATTGAGGTTGAACTGTACATTTTCCTTTGATTTTGGTTTTAGGTCTATCTCAGTTGAAAGTATGCTGTAATCCTTTCCTTCCGAGCTTAATTTTAAGCCCTCTCTTAAATTTCTTATTACGGTCTCCTTTGTGAGCTCCAAAAATTTAGAGGTGGCTATCGTTATATCGTTTTGCTGCATCCTCTGTTTTAACCGGTAGAAATCTATGGTAGGTTCAAATTCCTCCGCATTCAAATCGTAATTTATGTGGAGTATATTCCCCAGTCTCAGGATTATCTCCTCAAGTATCTGTCCGGAGTGTATCGTTGGTATTGAAACGTTTTTAAGGGGTCTTCTCAGGTTTAATTTGAGTTTTTCCCTCGCTGAAAGCACTCCCTGCAGTACCTCCATGGTCCTTTCCATTCTGTCTTCTATCTCCTTATCTATCAGTGCTTCGTTTACCGCCGGGAATTCGCTTGTAATCGTGCTGCCCCTCCTCTCGGTCATTTTGAATATTTTTTCCGATATGAACGGCATAAATACGGAAGCGGATACCGAAAGTTCCTTCATTATGTGTTCAAAGGTCTTGAAAGCCGTGTAATCGTTGTCATCAAACATCCTGCTCTTCGCGAGTTTTAGATATGTTCTGCTCAAATCATTTATAATAAAATCTATGAGTCTGTTTAATGCAAAGTCAGTTCTGAATCCGTTCAAATTATCTTGAACCTCCTTTTTTACCCCGTTCCATTTCGATATTATCCACCTGTCCTCGATTTTCAGATTTATTTCCTGATTTTTCTCGTTTTTGAGGATTTCTTTCGCGGATACATAAAGATTTCCAAGGTTGTAGAAAAGATTTATCGTTTTTGTGTCATCTTTTAGATCATTTAGTGTAAACACCGCTACATCATCCAAACTGTGTTTAAGCAGGGTTATCCTCAGTGCGTCTCTGCTGTACCCTTCTTTTATTAATTCTGAAATAGGTTTGTAATTTCCTTCGCTTTTTGATAATTTATTGCCGTCCTCTCCGACAATGAATTTATGCATTACAACGTTTTTATACGCCAGCGTACCTGTGGCGATATAACCCATCACAAGTAATGAGTAAAACCAGCCCCTTATCTGGTCATTTCCCTCCGATATAAAGTCCGCGGGAAAATACCTGTCAAATTCCTCTTTTGCAGCCGGATAATTAAGGCAGGCAAAGGATGCCGAGCCCGAATCTATCCATACATCCATTACATCCGGTACTCTTCTCATCTCGCCGCCGCATTTTTCACATTTTATGACAACGCTGTCCAGGCTGCTTTTGTGCAGGTCCTTTACGTCCTTTAAGCCGGATTTTTCAAGCAGCTCTTTTTTACTGCTTATTACAGTTGTACTGCTACACGATCTGCAGCTCCATATAGGCAGTGGCGTATTCCAGTATCTTTGCCGGGATATAACCCAGTCCTGCGCATTAGCGAGCCATGCTTCAAACATATCCTGCGATATCTGAGGAATCCATTTTACTCCCCTAGAAACTTCAATCAATTCATCCTTTATCTTTGCTATGCTTAAAAACCACTGTGTGCTTGCTCTGGAGATAAGCGGGGTTTTGCATCTCCAGCAGTGCGGGTATTTATGTAGTACCTTTCTCTCTGCAAATAATATGCCGTTTTTATCCAAGTAATCTATGATCTTATCGTTTACTTTTAATACGTCTTCCCCCTCAAGCCAGCCGCTTTCGCCGGTAAATTTACCGTTTTCGTCTACCGGAGAAAGTATCGGTAAACCATTAGCCATTCCTATTTTATAGTCTGATTCGCCGTGACCGGGTGCGGAATGAACCAGACCGGTTCCTTCGCTCGCCTCAACAAAAGGAGTGCCTTCTTCCGATGATATCTCTTTTCCATCGATTACAAACGCAATTTTATCGGCGTTCTTTTTTATCTGGGGAATATCCGCAAACGGGTGCTTATATCTTAATCCTATAAGATCCTTTCCGTCTATTTCTCTCAGTATCTTGTATTCCTTGTTTAATTCGCTTAGAACAGGTTCCCTGTCCTTTGCGAGTATGACTTTTTTGTTGTCAACCTCCACTTCTATATACTTAAAACTGCTGTTAACTGCGATTGCCGCGTTTGACGGCAGTGTCCACGGTGTGGTCGTCCATACTAATAGGAACCGCCCGTCCTGCAGTTCGAACAGCACATACACGGATCTGTCTTCTTTATCGTAATATTTGTCCCGTATCTCGTAATTTGACATGGGGGTGCCGCACCTAACGCAGAACCATGTCGACCTCAATCCGGTGTAAATCAATTCTCTGTCATACGCCTTTTTTATCCCGTACCATATCGATTCTATATAGGGGTCTTTGTAAGTCCTGTACGGTTCATTGTAGTACCATAGCACACCGTAATCCAGAATAATGTCCGTGTTTAGCTTTATGTAGCCCTCGACGAGGTTTTTGCATTCATCTACAAATTTCTCTTCCCCGAATTCTTTTATTTCCTTCTTGTTTTTTATTCCCAGTTTTTTTTCTACAACGACTTCTATCGGCAAACCCTGGGTATCCCACCCCGGTTGTGCGCGTACATCAAAACCCTTGAGCAGTTTATACCGTATTATCGCATCTTTTATAAAGATGGTATACATCGTGCCCTGGTGCACTTCGTTGGTCACAAAAGGAGGGCCGTCAAGGAAATAAAATTTGTCTTTTCCCCTATTTTTCTTAAGGGCCTTTTCCCACGTCTTCTTGGTCTTCCAATCAAGATTTATCTTCTTTTCATTCTCTGAAGCGTTATAAAATTCTGCCATAAAACCTAAATAATGCGGTTCTTTATATATATTATTATAGTTGGGTAGGATTGCGGCAAAGATAAATGGATTTTTAACCGGGCCACTTATAACTCTCTTGATTCTTTATTTATGCGGCTTTAAACGTCAACCCGGTTTCATCCTAAATAAAAATCCAGGCAATCGTGTATAACTATGGTTTTTTCATGAGTTTCCTCGAGGAGGATACATAATGCTATTATTTCCCCTCTTAGGAAACTATTTAAGGCTATCACTGTACCTATTATTTGTGTATTTAAACACATAAATATATAAATATGTGATGTATTACACACATATGAAAGATGAAGACATACTGACTATATTAAAATCCTGGAATTTCTGGGATGGGGATATAGCAACGGGAATAGCTAGGCCGCTCTACGTTCAAAAGATCGCTGAAATACTAAAAGACAATACTATTCCGATAGTAGTCGAAACAGGCATAAGAAGGGCAGGAAAGTCTTTTATATCGCGCCAGGTAGTGCAGAAATTAATAGAGAGGGGCCTCAAAAAAGAAGAAACTCTTATTATAAATCTTGAAGATGAAAGACTAATCTTGAGGGATTATGAGCTTCTACTTCAAATCTATAGGATATACCGGGCAAAAATAAATCAAAAAGGGAAAGCAGTAATAGTTCTTGATGAAGCTCAGGAGATCCGGGGGTGGGAAAAATTTGTAAGGGGCATCTCGGAACGAGGTGAGGCAAAATTTGTAATAACAGGGTCATCATCAAAACTTTTAAGTTCAGAATTTTCCACTCTTCTCTCGGGCAGGCACATAACCGTAACTGTCAGTCCGCTAAATTTTAGTGAATTTTTGTCATTTAGAGGGGCTTCAAAAGATAAAAAAAGCGAAGTCGAACTGTTTGAAGATTATTTTGTAAGGGGGGGATTTCCAGCCGTTGCCCTCTCAAATATTAAAGAAGAAGTTCTTTTAAGTTATTTTGAAACAATCATAGTAAAAGATATAATCCAGAGATACAATATAAAAATACAAGAAAAACTCAGGACGCTGGTAAAATTCTACATAACGAGTGCGGCGTCATCAATAACCTATAACAGCGTATCAAAGTTCTTAAAAATGCCGATAAAGACCGTTCAAGTCTTCTCGGATTATATAAAAAATTCTTATCTTCTGTTCTTTCTCGATAGGTTTTCTTTTTCAATAAAGGAAAGGGAGACCAGCCCTAGAAAGGTTTATGTCGTGGACAACGGTTTTATATCCGTAATCGGGACAAACCTTAAAGAGGGCAAAGGACGATTTCTGGAAAATCTGGTCGCCTTAACTCTTTTAAAGTTATCCAACACAGATAAAAAACTAAGTGTTTATTATTGGAAGAACAACGAAAAGGAGGTGGATTTTATCCTCAGAAGAGACAAAAATATTGAAGCGATACAGGTGAGTTATTCAATCGACAACCAAAAGACGAGAGAAAGGGAGGTTAGTGCGTTATTAGAATGTACTAGGCTGCTCAACCTTAGCGCAGGTACGATAATAACTAGGGATTACTCTGCTGAAGAGACAATAAACGGAATTTTTATAAAGTATATACCAATAACAGACTGGTTAAAAGATATAAAATGACTGGCGATTATTTCCCCCCAGCAACGCTAACGATTATTCTGGCAGTAGTATGTAATCCGTAACTTTCGGCAGCGTTTCTTAAGCTTAATCGAATCTTCTGCAATATTTCAATTATGTCCGAACAATAAACCATCTTTTTTTGCCGTTACTACTTTGTATCTCTTGGAAAGCAGCTCTCTTACTTTTTCATTGTCCGGTTTGCCCAATCCTATTCCATCAGAGAATATGACAACGTTGTCCGCTTTTTCAACGAGTGCAGCAAGCAGACCAAAATCGTTCAATTTTGTTTCTATCAGTTTTATCCCCTTTTCTTCTCTCATAGTTTTTTTATCCAACTCCGCTAAAATTCTGTCAGTTTCCGCTTCTTTATACCGTTCTTTGTAGTATTTTGCTTCCGAAAAGAATCTTTCAGCGGTTTTGTATAATTCTTCTTGAGGGATCCCCCACAGGCCTGTAAGCCGTTTCACCGTTTTTTCCAATTCTTCCACATATTCCAGCGCCGGTTTATACGCCTTGAAGACAAGTCTTACCACCCCGTCCTGTATCCTTTCTGTTTTTATGATTTTTATCAGGCCTACCTCGCCCGTATGATTACAGTGTAACCCTCCACACGCCTCTACATCATACCCTTCTATTTTTACTATGCGTAACTCGGCATTAGGCACGGCCCCACCCTGGTATATTGACATTCCGTATTTGTTCTCTGCCTTGTCTCTTTCCATTATGCTAACATTTATTTTTCTGTTTTCTGCAACGACTTCATTGGCCAGCCTTTCTATGCTATTTACCTGTTCTTCAGTGAGCTGGTCAAAATAAGTTATATCTAAATGCGCTTTATCCACGTCTTTCTCCGCACCGTTTTGATACACAAACTCACCGAGTATCCTGCGGCATGCCTGATTTATTATGTGCGTAGCGGTGTGATGCCTTCTCAGCAGTTCTCTTCTTTCCGTGTCTACTTCCATTTCCACTTCCTGGCCAGGTTTAAACTTGTCTAGCTCCTGCACGTAATGGATTATTACGTTGTCGGCTATCTTTACTTCTTTTACTTCTACACCGCCTATTTTACCTCTATCAGATTTTTGTCCGCCCATCTCTGGGTAAAATATCGTTTTATCCAGAATAAGCATGTCCGGCCGTATTATTTTTAGGATTTTAGCCCTGTTTTTTGTAAGTCTTTCGTCATAGAACATCTTCTTAGTGGGATTCATCCCTTCTATAAAGCCGTAGTCTTCTTTCTTCCTCTTTGGACTATTTTTATTTATGTCACTGTAGAATTTCTCAGGCAAGGAAACCTGTTTACCTTCCGATTCAGCCGCATACCTTATGTCATCTATCGTTATGCCCTTGGACTGATACAGTTCAAGCATCTCCTTTTCTGTTATTTCTTTTTTATCGAGCAAAGACAGTATAAACTTGTAGTTTCTGCTCTTGAAGTCATTGTACCTTTCGATTTCCTTATTGATGATTGCTTTAGTGTCGGTCGTTTTTAATTCCTTGAACCATTCACCGAATTCTTTTTTATGCTCCTCGATAACGGCATTTAAATCGATATCCCATTTTTTTGAATCTATGAAGTTCAGTGCTCTTCTGAGTATGTTCCTCAGGTTATACCCGCCTCCGACGTTACTGGGAAGGGCGCCGTCATGTATTGCCACTAAAAGTGTTCTGGTGTGATCCGCTATGGAATAAACGGCCTGCATATCGCTAAGTATACCCTCAATTTCCTTTTTATTTATGCTTGTTTTCTTTGCTATCTCTTTTATTGCATCTGTTATATCGAACTTCTCGAAGTCCATCCTGCCAATGTGCTTGTATATCTCCCTTATCTTTCCCGTATCATGTTTTATTTTTGCTTTTTCTTTTATGTAATCTATAACCTTGGGAAAAGTAGCTTCGTATACTGTAGGTGTGTTGTTGGAGATCCAGGACCATCTTTCAAGCCCCGCACCCATATCGATTGTTTTAGTTGCTAAGGGGGTTAGTTCAGTATCCGTAACAGCATATCTCATAAAAACGCTATTTCCTAATTCTAATGAGCCCGCGAAATATTCAAGGCAATTCCCGGCATAGCCTGCACCCACCCATGCGTCTTCTATAAAGGTCAATTCCTCCTTTTTTATTTTAAGTCCATATAACAGCCAATTGGTTATGTATTTTATCGCTTCTTTGTCAAAATACGTTTTCTTTTTCTTTGTGTTGAATGCGGCTTCTTCCGCCATTATAAAGCTTGTAAGGTGTCTGCCGGACAATCCAACATTGTTTATATCATTGAACCTGAGGCATATTTGCGGTACTACTAACGGGTTTGCGGGAGGCTCTGTTACTCCTTTTATTACATAGGGTGCAAAGTCATCTATTGCCGCTTCTACAAAGTATATATCGTCTCTCCATCTCGCGACCACGGGATAACGCTTTATCTCTTTATGGCCGGATTTGCCGAAAAACCTGGAAAATCTTCTCCATATACCGTGATAGCTGTCTTTTAAAGAGCTGACTTTCCTTTCAAAGAAAGTGTAATCTCCCACACAGTCCACATCTCCGCATTTTTCTTTTTCATTGAAACTCCAGAAATTTTTCCCGCATACACTGCACTTGTATCTCTTTAATCCGAGTTCTTTGAGCGAATCCATAGGAAGCAGCTCTTCCGGCCGTTCTTCCATCTTTCTCCTGATCAGCTGCTCGATTTCCTTCTTTTCCATTTAATTTAGTAACTATTAATAATATAATGCTGATCTAATATATTTAATATAGTAATGGCCGCGATAGTTCAGCCAGGCAGAACAACGAGCTGTGGTTTAAAAAGCAGAACCTCGTAAACGGGGGTCCAAATCCCTCTCGCGGCCCATTAATTTAGATGACAAGTTTTTAACTGAATAATTACACTAATTATTTAGTTGTCTATGGAAACGGATTCTTATCATAAAAACATCTCAGAAGAGGTCAAGCGGCAGTATGAACTGGTAGGAAAATTAAAGCCGATAAACATTCCATTGGCATCGGATGTTGCGGACAGGATTGAGGGTTTGCTTTCCGTTTTGAATCACAATCTTATAAACAGCGGGTTGGCGGTCTTTATCAGGGAGTCGGAAAAGAAATACGGGCCCAATGACTGGAGGGTTGCAATAGACAGTGCCATAGCGACGGCCGAATCAATGTTCATAAAATTTGAAAATGCGCATGATGCGATAGAAATGGGCATACGCGTGGGTTTGGCTTACATAACTTCCGCCATAGTTTCCGCTCCGTTAGAAGGTTTCGTAAAATTAGAGTTTAAGAATAGGATGGACGGCAAGGAATACTTTGCGTGTCATTTCGGAGGTCCGATCAGGGGAGCAGGAGGAACCGCCGCCGCATCCGTCGTAGTAATAGCCGATGCGCTCCGCGCAAAGTTTAATTACGGCAAGTACGATGCTACGGATCAGGAGATAAGCAGGGTAAAAGTTGAGGTTACGGATTATAATGATTATGAGGCCAGGCTGCAGTATCTTCCGAGTTTAAATGAGCTGGACTTTATTTTAAAAAACATTCCTATAGAAATAGACGGAGATCCCACGAGTGACAGGGAAGTTTCAGCCTACAAAGATCTTCCCAGGATAAAGACCAACAGGATAAGAAGCGGGATGTGTCTGGTTTTATGCGAAGGCTTTGCCCAGAAGTCAAATAAAGTAAATAAACTATTAAAGAATTTTGCAAAGGATTATGGCATAACAGAGGATTTTTTGTTTCTTACCGAATATCTCAAAATAAAGGAGTTATCCCATGCGGAAAAGAGCTCGGATTCCAAGGATTCAAACAGTACGCAGAAAGTCCTCCCGAATTACCGTTATCTGGAGGAGCTGGCGGCCGGCAGACCAGTATTCGCCTATCCTCTAACAAGCGGCGGCTTCAGGTTGAGATACGGAAGAAGCAGGACTTCAGGACTGGCGGCTGCATCCATAAATCCGGCTACAAATAAAATATTTCTGGATTTTATAGCTACAGGCTCCCAGTTGAGGGTTGAACTTCCAGGAAAGGCATGCGCAGTTACTCCCTGTTCTACAATAGAGGGGCCGATAGTCAAACTCAAGAACGGAACGGTTAAAAAAATAAATACGGTAAAACAGGCCGAGCAGTATCTTAAGGATATAGTAGAAATACTTTACATAGGGGACATACTTTTTAATTACGGGGATTTCTCGGAACAGGGCCATCTTTTGATGCCTTCCCCGTTTGTCCCGGAATGGTGGGACAGAATAGTCGAAAAGGCCGGGGAAACCGCGGTAAAAGAAGCAAAACAGCTTGGTAGCTTTGAAGAATACAAAAATTTTTCATTGAAGTATTCCATACCGCTCCACCCAAAATTCCTTTATTTTTGGTCTCAGATAAGCTACGAGCAGCTGCAGGAACTCATAAAGTATATTTATACCAATGCCAGGCTGGAATACCAAAATGAGATACCAGGTTCTGCATATAAAATCCTTATAATTCCTTTTGATGGAGGTATAAAGAGGAGTTTGGAACTCATCGGAATCGAGCATTACCTGAAGGGAAACAGCATAGTCATAGACAGTGCAGATGCGTTTTTGTTCACCATAGGCTACGGTAAATTGAATTTTGATTCCATATTGTTGAAGATAGGCCAGAATTTTTCCAATCTCGGGCTTCTTGCCGACTTATCTGGCGTAAAAATAATGGATACCGCCGGAACGTTTATAGGCGGCAGACTGGGCAGGCCGGAAAAGGCAAAGATGAGAGAAATGGATACAAATCCAAATGTGATTTTTCCGGTCGGTGAAAACGGAGGCGCATCAAGAAACGTAGCTGTGGCTGCGCAGAAAGGGATTGTTACCGCGGAATACGGTATGTTTTTCTGCGACAAATGCAATATGGAAAGTATTTTTCCAAAATGCGATGTTTGCGGATCTGAAACAAAGAGATTGCGGTACTGCAGAACCTGCGGTAAAAGAACCGATGAAGAATTTCACCACGGAAGACCGACCGTTCAAAAGGCCAAGCAAAAAATAGATTTAAAAGGATATCTTGACCGGGCATTTAAAAAGTTGGGCATAAATGAAAGACCCGCTATGATAAAGGGAGTAAAGGGCGTTTTTAATTCAAACGGCACCATAGAACCGCTGGAAAAGGGGATACTGCGGGCGGTAAACGGACTTAATGTCAATAAGGATGGAACTGTCAGGTTTGATGCGATAGAAGTCCCTATAACGCATTTCAAGCCGAAGGAGGTTGTAACGAGCATATCAAAGTTAAAAGAATTGGGGTACACCACAGATATTTACGGAAAAGAGCTGGAGAACCAGGAGCAGATACTTCAGTTAAAACAGCAGGATATAATACTTCCGACTTTTGGAAATGCGAATGAAAACGCTGCGGAAGTCTTCTCCAGAGTTTCAAAATTCATAGACGAAATGCTTACGAACTATTATTCAGCGGAAAAAATAATGAATGTAAATTCCATGGAAGACCTTGTCGGCAAATTGGTGGTGGGTCTGGCCCCGCATACCTCATCCGGTACAATCGGCAGGATAATAGGCTTTTCAAAAACACAGGGTTTATTTGCGCATCCGTTCTTTCACGCCGCGATGCGTAGAAATTGCGACGGAGATGAAGCGGCATTGATGCTTCTTACGGATATGCTGCTGAATTTTGATAGGGGATTACTGCCGGATTCCAGAGGGGCAAGATACATGGATTCGCCGCTGGTTATATCGTCAAAACTGGATCTGGAGAGCATAGATTCAGAGGCTTACAACCTGGATATAGTTGACAAATACCCCCTGGAATTTTATGAGGCCACTTTGAATTATTCTAAGCCATCGGATGTTAAAATAATGCAGGTTAAGGACATATTCGATGATCCTTACAGGACAATATTTTTTACGCATGATACTAGTGATATAAATGACGGTGTAAACGTCTCTTCATACAAAACTCTAGCTACTATGCTGGAAAAAGTATCCGCGCAGATGTCACTGCAGGAAAAAATAAGAGCGGTAGATGTCTCTGACGTTGCGAAGATCATAATCGACAAACACTTCATAAAAGATATAAAGGGAAATCTCCGAAGATTCGGCACGCAGGAATTCCGCTGCGTAAAATGCAATGAAAGATACAGAAGGGCGCCGCTGATAGGGAAATGCCTGAAATGCGGCGGCAATCTAGTTCTGACTTCAAGCGAGGGCAACATTAAAAAATATCTTTCAATCTCCCTGGATATAGCGGGCAAATACCACATCTCGCAGTATCTGAGCGATGAACTTCATCTTTTAGATGTGGAATTAACCAGCATATTCGGTGAGAAAATCCAAAAACAGACTTCCCTCCTGTCATTCTGATTTTAATGGGTCGTTTTAAGGTGCTCCAGTGCATTGTCAAATCTGTTCATTATCTCCTCAAATATCATTTCCTTTGACACTCCGTCCGCCTTTATGTTAATTTTCTTTTTTCCGATGGCGAGCATGTTTATCTGGTAATTGCTAGAGACTTTTTTGATGCTTTTGACGTTTATTCTTATAGTTTTTATCCCGATGGAATTTACGAGGAAATTTTCCCTTTTGTTTATTTCGTTTCTCACAAGAATGACAAATTCCCAGTCGTAATCTCCGGAAATAGAAAGATCAATACTTTCGCCGACATTCCTTCCGCTCAACAGATCAAGGATCTTTAGTCTGCTCAGTATCCCCACAGGCTTACTGTTGCTGTCAACGACTATTCCGCTCTTTATCTTCGCGTTCAGCATTAATTCAAGCGCCCTTCTCAGATTTAATGTCGGATTTAATTTCGGTATTTCCGCCTTTGCTATCTCCATTATATTTTTTTCCGTCGGGGATTTTTCCTCCTTATACATGTCTTTTTTGCCCCTCGTCTTTGTAAGTTTTTTTTCAAAGATGTAGTTTAATATGTCGGATACGGTTACCTGCGCTATCAGTTTGCCGAAGTTATCCACCACCGGCAGATTGTCTATGCGGTTTATGGCGGCGAGTTTCTGCGCTCTTCCTATGGTATCATCCGTTCTTAATATCGGAAAACGTTTTATTATTATATCCTCCACCTTAAAGGAGTCAAATATCCTGTCGTTTATCAGCAGTTTGAGTATATCAAAATCTGAAATGATTCCTATGACCTTTTTGTCTTCATCCACGACCGGCAATGCACCGACGCCGGAGTCCTGCATTATGCTTATTGTTTTGTTTATGCTGTCTTTTGGAAGAATAGAAGGGACCTTTTTTATAAATTCATTCACTTTTAACGAGCGGTTTAAATCCCTGGACAAAATATCATAATAAAGAACCAATCCGACGTATTTCTTATTCTGCATCACCGGCAATTCCTTTATTCTCTTTGAATCCATCAGTTCGAGCGCTTTTTCAGCACTGGTGTTTACATCAACTACTACGACTTTTTTAGTCATTATCTTTGCGTTGTTCATAGTGTTTATTGAAAGAGTTTTTAGGATAAATATGTTTTATTTTTTAGTATTGCAACGGCCCCGGCTGCTATCCCGATGATTATATAACCCAAAAACAAACCGTATGTTATGGACCCCTCAGCTGTTAAAGGCAGATAAACCAGTATAAGCACGGACAATGAATTGAAAGGCACATATATCAAAAGCCCCAGCACGGCAAAAAGACTGAAGAAGAACGTTAAGAAAACACCAAAACGGCGGTTTTTCAAATCGTTTGATTTAAGGTAAAATGCGGATATTATCATGAAGATACCGGCTATCATAAGGAGGGGTGCAAGGACAATTATGCCGTTTTTTACGCTCGATATACCGTTGAAAGCAAGGCTTATGTAAGCAGCGGTGGTAGAATTCACCGCACTCGTACTGTTTAATTCGTTTAACACGCTCTGCGAATTAAATGTAAGTATGGAAATGTTGCTGACTATTACAAGTATCCCTGAGATAATAGCCACTACACCAGATGATACCGCTAATGAAAAAGGTAAAGCCGGTTTACTTTCTTTTTTATCCGCTTTGGTATCGTGCACCGCTTCTCTGTTCATTTTATTTATAGTTATAACTCGTTTATATTCGTTTATTTTTACGGATTTAATCTCCGGGGAGTCCTCGGAAAAGGGACGACATACATTATATGCGGTAACTTACAAATCCACATGACTAACCTGTCAACCCCCAATCCAAATCCGGAATGAGGGATTGCACCATATCTTCTAAGATCAATATACCACTCGTAGTTCTTTTCATCCAGCCCCTCTTCTTTTAATCTTTTGAGTAAAGTTTCCTTATCATCTACCCTTTGTCCGCCGCCGATTATTTCGCCGTATCCTTCCGGTGCCAATAAATCACTGCACAAAACGTGCTTCGGGTCCTTGGGATCAGGTTTGTGGTAGAAAGGTTTTAGTGCTATCGGATAATTTATTGAAAATACCGGTACATCCAGTTTGGAGGTTATTATACGTTCCTCATCCGCCCCCAAATCTGCGCCATACTCCAGTTTTAGCCCGTTTTTGTTTGCCAGGTCTATTATTTCCTCGTATTTCATCCTTAGAAACGGTCGGTTTACCACGTTTTCCAAAAATTTAGTGTCTCTTTTTAACAGCCTAAGCTCGTCTTCGTTTTTAGCTATCACTTCCTTTATTATGTATTTTATGAGCTTTTCTTCCAGATCCATTGCATCCTCATTTGTTTTGAAAGCCATTTCCGCTTCGGCGTGCCAGAATTCCGTCAGATGTCTCCATGTCCGGCTTTTTTCGGCCCTGAATGAGGGAGCAACCGTGTAGATCTTCCACAGCGAATCAACCATTGCTTCTGCGTACAGCTGCCAGCTCTGCGTAAGATAGGCTTTCTTATCGAAATAGTTCGTTTCGAAAAGCGTTGCGCCTCCCTCTACGCTTCCACCTACAAACGAGGGGGACTGTATTTCATAAAATCCGTTTGAAATGAAAAATTCATGTATTGCGGAGAATACTGTTGAACGGATTTTCATTATAGCGGTTGTTTTTGGGCTTCTGATCCACAGGTGCCTGTTATCAAAGAGGAACACCTTCTTATGTCCTTTTTTAAGCGGAAACGGTTCGGCTATCGAATATATCTCTATACCTGTTATATGCAGTTCGTACCCTCCCTCAGATCTGTCATCTTTTTTGATGGAACCGGTTATCTTTACAGAGGATTCTCTCGTTATTTTATTCACGTCTTCAAATGTTTTATCAGAAGCATGGCTTACGCATTGCAGCGTTCCGGAGGGATCCCTTAAGATCAGGAAAGAGTTATTTTTCCCCTTCCTTATGCTGTTTACAAATCCGTTTAAAGTGACCTCTTTCCCTTCCCATTCCTGTTTTTTTATGTCTTTTATATAAACGTCCATTTTATTTTAAAAATTGCGTTGTATTTATCCTTTTATAAAAGTGCGGGCGGAAAAAACCCATAATTTAAATCACGGAATGAATGCGAACGGAAAAAGGGTAAATAAAAGGACAGGATAAATAGTATACGGAAGTAGAAAGAGGCTATAAGTATGGGATATATTTTGAGTTAAACCGAGATCTAAACGCAGCAATAAACACGCTCAAAAGAACTAGGGCTGGACTGGTTTGAAGTAACGTCGGCGGAGATTAAGCCTCTGTTTTGGATAAAGCTAATACAAGTATCGTCGGAGAAACAGGAACCAACGAAGGAAGGGTGGCAAACTTCTGACAAAGAGTGGAAGCCAACTGCTTTAACGTGCAGTAGGGTGTCACTAAATTATTAATATGAACATTTTATATAATACTAGTATATATGTCTGGAAAAACCCCGAAAAAGAGCCATAAAAAGATAAAAAACGAACGAAAGCATTCGCAGGCGGCTTTAGACTATTTAATGAGCTGGGGTTGGATTCTGATAATAATAGTGGCAGTACTAATAATTCTTTTTTCGTTTGGGATATTCCGTATTCCCTCAGCCCCTACAATAATCAGTGGTTTTCATGGAATAACCATGCAGGCGGCACAGGCAAATTCAACCATGATGGTCGTTAAAATAACAAACAACTACAATCAGTTTGTAAACATAACAGGTATAACAATAAATGTAAACGGCAATACATACACCAGTTATTCCTGTTTAAATAACATAATCTCAACCGGACAGTCAACCTTATGCAGAGTCCCCGTGAGCATACCCACGAGCAGCTATCTTTCAAAGATCCAGATAGCCTTCACTCCTTATAGATCGAGTATATACGAGATATCAAACGGAACTGTATCCTCAACATTGGTCAGCGGTCCTATACCAATAAACAATCAATTAACGTATTTCGTGGAGAGAGGACTGCCGTACGGCAGTACTTTCACAGTAAACTACAACACCTCCACAAATTCAACCACTATTTCTTCCGTTAAGAACAACGTTTCGTTCAATTTACCCTTCGGAAACTATTATTTCTCCGTTCCTTCAGTCACATACCAGGGCTGTATAAGTACACCTTCCCCTTCCTCAGGAACGCACTCTACAGGTGTGGGAGAACTCATACAGTTCACATCCAACTGTACAACGACGTTCAGCGAGACCGGCTTACCATCTAGTCAAACATGGCAGGTCACCTACAACGGCACAACAAAGAGCAATTCAACAAATTCAAAGATCTACATACACACAAACAATACAAAATCCACACAGGTATTCTATACGGCTACGGCAAAGAGCGATACCCTGTCCTGCGTATCATACGCAACGCCTTCCATACGTCTTGGCGGAAGCTATATCTTCAGCGCATGGAACTGTACAACAACCTTCAGCGAGACCGGCCTGCCAAGCAGCCAGCAGTGGCATGTATCCAGTTATGACAGTTCTTCAAGCTCTGCAGTCAATACAGGATCTACAGCTTCAATCCTGCAGACAGACATAACAACGGTTTCCTCGTATACGGCAAGCGCCGTAAGCAACAACATAGACTGCTATTCCAACCCGGACATAACCGCAGAGCAGGGCAGCAGCGGAAATACGTTTACTACATGGACGTGCATAACGACATTCAGCGAGACCGGCTTACCATCTAGTCAAACATGGCAGGCAACATACAACGGCACAACCACTTCCAATGTTGCAACGGGAACAAGCATACCCATAACCACGAATAATGTAAAGAACGCACAGGTATTCTATACGGCTACAGCAAAGAGCGATACTCTATCCTGTGTTTCATATTCAACACCTCCCATTGATTTAGGGGCTTCGTATACCTTCAGCGCATGGAACTGTACTACAACGTTTTCTTCAGGATTACCTTCACCTTATAATTCATACAACTGGAGAATCACTTACACTGGCATACAATCACCATACAATCCAACTACCAG
>JAJZXE010000013.1 GCA_021802505.1 Nanobdellota archaeon | reverse complement strand
CTGCGTCCGCCCAAGTCTTTTAAACTTTCATAAGATATTTTGTTTTCCGGCAGTTCTTTTTCAAGTGTGTTCTTGTTAAACTGCGGATTATACTTTGATAGCGGCGTGCTTCTTACATCCACTACTTGTTTTATACCGTAGTGGTCCAGAAGGTTAATAAACTCTTTTATGTCTCTGGTGGAATGTCCGACAGTAAACAGTCTTTTGTTTTTTGTTTTTTCAATGTTTATTATTCTTTTGAATCCGTCTATCTTCCTTAGTACCTTAAAGGTTTCATTCGGAAGCAAATCCTTAACATCTTTTTCCTCGGCAATTAACTTTCTTATAATTGTACCGGATACATCCTTCCTTCCAAACGGGCCTATCTTTTTAGCAGGGATTCCGTTCTTCAAGAATATTGCAATAATCCGCTCATTATTTGTGTAACACATATCAAAATTTCCGACATTATTTTTTAATTCTCTCACCCATACTAAATCAGAATTTTTATCCTCCAATCCAAATATCGAAAAATTGTTTATCCTGTTTTTATTCAAAGATCTTTTAAGCATCTCCTGCCTTTCATAAAAAGTGAAAGGATTCTTTTTTGTAAAGGATTCCTGAATGCTTCCTATTGCTATTTTAATTGAATTATCCTCAAGAATATTGCTTTTTTTGAGAGCTTCTTGGATTAAACGTAGGTGTCCGCTGTGGAATGGCTGAAACCTTCCTATTACAAGTATCTTCATATGTTTGTAAACGGTTTTCAGAAATATAACTATTAATGATATAAAAAGAATATAATAAATATGGAAACTGATGGAATAGCGAATTTAGTGAATATTGGTGGAACCTCCAGCGGTTAATTTTATATATTTTTTGTTTTAAACTTCTTTTTTGTAATTAAAGCCTGTAATCCAGTTCCTTTTTGAATCTCCCAATGTCAAATTCATTGTCGGAATAATCTGCCAAGAACAGCGCGTTGTCCATTGCTTCCTTCAAACACGAAGTTGCACCCGGCGAAGGAGTTACATTGAATATTATACCATCTCCTTTTATCGCCGTGCCGCCAAGTGCTAAGTTTTTCTTTTCAGTATCTACAATCTGCGGACGTACTCCTCCGATACCTCTTGCTAATTTAAGGTCTTCGGGTTTCAATGACGGGACTATCTTATTCACCTCATTTTTTGTAAATTCCCTCTTGCCGATCACAGGTATGGAATAAACGGCATTTTCCCTCACTATCTTTGAAATTTCGTGGTCTTTTAGGATATTCTCCATGCTTTTTACAGTGTCCATGTCTATGTTCATTGATCTGAAATAATCCGGAATCGAAGACCAATTTCCCTTTTCAAGTTCAGGATATATATTTACAGTAGGACCAAATCTTGTTATTTTATCATTGGTAATGTCCGGATCTCCATGAACTGCTGCAAAAGGTATCCCCTCCCTTTCCACTCGGTAGACTTTTCCTTTAAGCACTTTCTTTGAATAAAAGAATTTACCCCCGACGGAAAGTATACCCAGCTTCATGGCATATCCCATCCGCCTGGCAAACAGTAAACTATAGGCCCCGGCGGCAACCAATACAAGCTTGCTTCTGTATATTTTTTTGTTGGTCTCAACCTCGAAATTTCCGCCGGGTTTCCCTATTTTTTTGACTTCTTCATTTAACTTCAGAGTATAACTCTCTTTTTCAAGTGCCCTTTTTATGAAAGAATTTGCAAGTTCGTTATAGTTAACCATATAACCTTCTTCTGTAAAGAGCGCCAGGAGTTTTTCATCTCTGTTTCTTCCCTTGATTATGTTAGGCTCGACTTTTTCCAATTCATCTCTTTTCAGTTTTTTAACGTATGGAAACAGCTCCTTGAATTTTGAATCATATCTTTTTTCAAGTTTTTCGATTTCTTCGGAGCCGACTGCCAAAGCCATCTTTTGGCATTTTTGCAGGGTTTTTATCTTTTCCTCGCTGTTTAATTCCCGGTTTGCGTATTTAACGACCAGGCTCGCGTGTTCTTTTGTTTCTGCGGTTTTTTCTATCGAGTAGTTGGTTTCTATTTCACCGGAATGCAGTGTTTGGCTGTTGTTTTTGCTGTTTGAGTTTAGAAGAGCAACATCGTTTTCCTTCTCTATCATCAACACTTTTCTAAAGTTAGAGTATCTGCTAATGGCGTACATGCTTGCCGTTCCCACGATTCCCCCGCCAACTATAATTACATCGTATTCTTCCATTCGTTACATGCGGTCAGCGGGATTTGAACCCGCGTTCTCAGCTTGGAAGGCTGATGTTCTGCCACTATACTATGACCGCATTTTAAGAATTTGTCCACAATAGATAAATACCTTTATTCTGTGACTGCTATCAGTATAGATACTCCGGTAGTTTGTATTGCTTGTATTCATCCAACAAGCCTTTTTTGAAAATCAGTCTAGACAGTGCTTCGGCTTCCATTTTAGCGCCGTTCAGGGCATTGTGAGGTTTTGGTTCTGCGGGCAAACCTACATAGCTGAAGACGTAATCCGAATTTATGTCCGTTCTCTCATTTTTCAAGGGGACTTCAGCTCCTTTTGACAGCATGGAACAGTATACTAAAGAATGGGTGTCTATAACCCTGTGGCCGAAGGAAAAATTTATCTTATATTTTTTAAATGAGTAATTTAGAAAATCGGCATCAAAACTCACGTTGTGGCCTGCGATGGTTTTATCTGCTATGGGTTTCATCCAGTCAATGAACTCATTAAGAATCTCCTCCAAGCGCTTCTTTTTCGGGTCTCTCAGTTCATTTATCTTGAAGCCGTTTACGTTCAATGCCTCCTCTGTAAATTCGCTGTTATCCTCAATTCTGCACTCTCCATAAAATGTCCTTTCAGGTCTGGAAAAATCAACGGCCCCTATGCTGAGTATAGAGTGCTTATAAGGGTTCGTTCCCGACGTTTCGATGTCTATAACTATCATATCGCTCTAAATTATAGACTGCATAAAGCTTAAATATATTGGTTTGACATTAAATAGCAATGGTAAAAGCTATCGTTCTGGTGAATATTGCACCCGAAAAAACCGAAAAAACTTTTTCAAGCGTAAAGAAGCTTTCTGAAGTTACAGAATCCTTCCAGGTTTACGGTGAGTATGACGCGGTCTTTGTAATAAACACAAAAGCTACGCATGACATACAGGAGTTCGTGAGAAAGATAAGAAAAATGCCTGGAATAATGAGAACCGTTACGGTCATAGAGATGATATGATACCAATGAGATGTTACAGTTGTGGTAAGCCTCTTTCGCAGTACTGGGAGAAGTACAAGGAAGAAGTAAAGGAGAAATCACCAAAAGAGGTCTTGGATGAATTGGGAATAAAGAGATATTGCTGCAGAGCGATTTTTCTCGGGACCGTTGATGAGGACAATATAATAAATTTCTCGAACAGGGAGTAAGGGCTGCAACTTATCCAGTATAGCTTTAAATACTCATTGTCGTCATTTATTTTGAATGGCTTATCGTAAAAATAGACTGGAAGACAAACTGCTTTCAAGAATTATTGAAAGTATGCCGACGGGTAAAAACAGACTTATTGCAGCGGTGACTGAGCGGGATAAGAATTGCAGGCAGGATCATGATCCCTATTTTGTTGATTTTCTTGAAAAATTCTCCGCCTGTGTCTACAGCAAGCTTGATAGTAAAAACAAATATGACTTGGAGGAATCAATCGAAAATCTGGAGTTTATTTACAATCTAAAAGAATTAAAAAGCGGATATAAGTTTGGCAATTTACCTGAAAAAGGGGAAGAAGACAGCATATCCGAGTTGTATTCCGTGATCTCAAACAACTGTGATAAATTAACCAGAAAAGACATGGATCTAGCCGTAGAAGTGATCCATTATCTGAATTCATCCAGCAAATGGGAAAAAGTAAACTATATGCATTATTTTAATAGTTGATTTATCTGTAACCTAATTTTGTAAAAAATTTAATCACAGTTAAGATAGAATAGCTTATTATATAGCAATGTTTATTTTTTATCTTATTAGGGGGCGGTGATCTAACTTGGCCATGATACCTGACTTGGGCTCAGGATGTTCCGGGTTCAAATCCCGGCTGCCCCATATCTCATAAACTAAATAGCGTTTTTGGCGAAAGATTCTAGACAAACGCAAAATTTTTATTTATAATACCTTCATAAATCCTTATTGAATAACAATTATGAATATTATTATAAAATCTTTTTAAGCAATCAAGTAGTTAAACTTTTCTATAAAATATGGATGAACGACCTTTAATCTCTGTAGTTATCCCGACGTATAACGAGGAAAATTATATTGAAGACTTGTTAGAGTCAATAAAACAGCAAACTTATCAGAATTATGAGGTTATAGCCGTGGATTCCTCTACGGATAAGACCGCAAATATACTGAGAAAATACAAGGCAAGAGTGATAAAGGCGCCGAAGATAAATATAGCGGCCGCGAGGAATATAGGCATAAAGGCTTCAAATGGTAAGGTAATTGCGTTGATTGACGCAGATTACATTCTTTCAAAGAATCTTTTTGCATCCGTAATAAGGACATTTGATGAGGATGAACAGGGCAAAATAGTCTGTATCGAACCAAGGCCGCGACTTAATTTAAAAGACCTATGCCGCAGGGATATAATCAAGTTCAAGTTACTAAATAATCTTATCTATGTCTACAAGAAAATAAGTTTTTTTACCTGGATACCTGCCGCATACGGTTGTGATTTCTGTCGTGTTGATGCAGTAAAAAAAGCAGGATATTTTAATGAGAATATAGATGTGGCGGAGGATAAAGAATTTTTTTCAAGGCTTAGAATATATGGGCGGTTTAAGCTTTTGAAGAATAGTGTTAGAATGTCATACCGTAGACATGCAAAAGAAGGAACATTAAAAACAGGTTTCATATACTTTTCAGCGGCAGTTTTAGCTTTATTTACAAAAAAGTTCAAGTTCAGGTTTAAGTCTGTAAGACGGAAAAAACATGGGAAAAAGTAGAATTTCGGTGGTTATACCGACTTTGAATGAAGAGAAGTACCTCGGTGCGCTCCTAGAATCGATCAAAAAACAGACATATAAAAGGTATGAGATTATAGTCATAGACTCACATTCCACTGATAAGACTGTGGGCATAGCCAAAAAATATCATTCAAGGAAATTTTATTTTAAAAGGGGTAATATAGCCGCAGCAAAGAATGTCGGCATAAAGAATGCAAAAGGGGATATAATAGCCTTCATAGATGCCGACATGACGCTGTCAAATGGTGTTTTTGCATCTATTGTAAGGGAGTTTGAAAAAGATAAGGAAGAAAGGATAGCAGCTATAGAACCAAAGCAGGAGCTGAGTCTTGCAGGGATAAGCAGAAAAAATATAAGAATTTTTACGTTTGTTACCTGGCTTATAAGGTTAAATAAATCCATAACTTTTGCGACAGGACAGCCGGCCGCAACAGGGTGTGTCTTTTGCAGAGCTACTAGCATCAAGAGGGCAGGTATGTTCAACGTGCATCTAAAAGTAAGCGAGGATCGGGAATATTACAGCAGGCTGAGAAAGCATGGCAAATTTATCATAATAAACGATGTCGCATTTGTTTCTTTTAGGAGACAGGAAAAAGAAGGTCTTATCCGTCCGGCATTAAAGTACTACGCCGGTGATTTATCCGCACTTTTATTTAAAAAAGTTGACCGGGGGATGAAACCGGAACGGTAAATTATTTTGCGTATTTTATCGCCAAGTTTCTTAGCGCGAATGCGCTGGGCTTTATTATCCTTCTTTTCGTTATATTGTCAAAACCTATTACTCCATAGTTTCTGTTATAACCAAAGTTCCATTCGAAGTTGTCTATGAACGACCAATGAAGATAACCCAAGACTGGCACACCCTTCCTTCTTGCCTTTAACAGGGCTGCAAAGTGCTCATTTATAAATTTTATCCTGTATGCGTCATCAAGTGTATCTATGCCGTTTTCTGTTATCATTATCGGCTTTCTGAATATAAGATGTTCTCTTTCTGCTGTCTTTTCAAGGCCCTTTGGATCTACATACCATATTTTCTTTTTGTCTCTTATGATCTTTGATCTGATAAATTTTATGGCATCAACAGTCTTGTAATAATTTATTCCTATGAAATCAAATCTTGTCTGCAGAAGTGGTCTTTGATTAAAAGTGTAATCAAGGGCCTTTGTTATGGGGTATAGAACGGCATCGCTTTTAAATTCCATAAAATTGTTTGCGAAAGACACAGTGTAACCGTTTGCCTTTAATATATCATAAACCTCGTTATGCAGAGCTAGGATATTATTTAATACCTTGTTAAACATAATATAGGATGTTCTGAATGGAGGGTATTCCCGGTACAGATAAGCTTTTGATGCGTAAATTACCGGCTCGTTTATTGTAAGTATATATTTTACGTCTAGCCCGCTTTCCAACAATGCATCTACATATTTTATAAAATATGAAAAATTCTCCTTCTTTTCAAATCCATGAAGGTTGTAAAACCATAAGGGGAGGGTGTAATGCCAAAGCGTTGGTATGGGTTCTATACCGTTCTTGTTTAGTTCCTCTATAACTGATTTATAGTGTTTTATTGCAGTCTTATTGATTATTCCGGGAGAAGGCATGATTCTGGAGAAATTTATCTCAAACCTATACGCATTTAATTTGAGTTTTTTCATTAATTTTATGTCTTCTTTGTAGTGTTTGTACTGCATGCACCCGCTTTCCGATTTAAATTTTATCCTGCCGTTGCTCTCAAAGTGCCACCAATCGGTGTTCCTGTCGTTGCCTTCTACTTGATGCGCAGAGGTGGAGGTTCCTATTAACATAACATTATTTATATGTTCAGATTGCAATAAATTAATATACTTAATTGTCATATGAACAAAAAACAAGTCGGTATATCAGTTGTAATACCTACAAGAAACGAGGAAAAATATCTGGGTCGTTTGCTTAATTCCATAAACAGGCAGACTTATACTAATTTTGAGGTTTTAGTGTGTGATTTTAACTCAAGCGACAAAACAAGGGAGATTGCTAAGGAAAAAGGCGCGAGAGTTATTGGTGTAAGAAAAAGAGGGCAATCACACGCAAGGAATGTCGGCATAAAGAATGCAAAAGGGGATATAATAGCCTTCATAGATGCGGATTTTGTTCTATCCAAAGGACTTTTTGAGGACAGCGTAAAGAAAATGAGAGAAGGCGTAGCGGCGGCCGTACCAAAATTCTCACTAGATACTGCGGGAGTACCCCTATCTAAACAGGGTTTTTATTCATTCTGTCTGAAAGTCGACAATCTATGGAAAAAAATATCACTCTCTACTTACAATCCAAGAGCCTACGGCTGTGTTTTTTGTAGTGCAAAAGAAGTACATAACGCAGGGTTCTTTAAAGAAAATCTTCTCGTCAGCGAAGATCCGGATTTTTATAATAGGTTAAGAAGAGAAGGGAGGTTCATACTGCTTAGAAAAAGTGCGAAACTTTCTTTTAGACGTATATTGAAGCGGGGTCTGCTTTTGTCAGGATATCTTTATTTGAAATCAGACCTGAAGTATTACTTTAAAGCCAAGAGAACGAGCGCCATGCCTGAGGTAAGGTGAATCTGTGATAAGTGTAATAATCCCTGCGTATAACGAAGAAAGATTTATAGAAAGAACACTGTTGGCCTTAAGAGCTCAGGGCTTCAAGGATTATGAAATAATAACTGTAGTCGATGTAAGGAGCAGTGATAATACTGCGAGGATAGCCAGAAGATACGGCAAAGTCATAAAACAGAGCAGCAAGGGAGTTTCCCGCGCAAGAAACGAAGGAACTAGGTATGCAAAGGGAGACATACTTTATTTTTTAGATGCGGATACTTTGGTTTTACCTGGCGTATTAAGGAGGATCTCTTCTGAGTTCAAAGATAGCAGGGTGGCCGTCGTAACCGGGCCAATAACTCCTTTGGAAAATGTGGGATATTTTATAAGGTTTATTTTTTTAATGGGAAACCTGTCAGCTCATTTCACTGCAAAGATAAACAGGCCGTCATTTACAGGATCAAATATGGCCGTGCGGACAGGTATTTTCAAAAAGGCCGGCGGATTTAATACAGCTATTTCAACATTCGAAGATATAGATTTTTCATTAAGGGCAGGGAGACTCGGAAAAAGCATCTTTTCAAATGCGGTCAGAGTCAGATCGAGCGCAAGAAGAATAATTAAATATGGTTCTATAAAGTTTTCAATGTTCGTGATAGCAAATATGATAAGGTATTACATCATGCGTAATCCTTACAAAAAGTATGAGCATATTTCGTGATTCTGTTGTTATTGCCCATCAATTAATTTCGAGATATAAAAATACACATACGCGGTGAGTATATACAGGATAGTGTTAAAGAACCTAAACAATAGCAGCGAGGATATTGCTATCACTCCGGGAACACCGAACAGGGTGGATAATCCTATCATAGAAAGATCAGCAGGGCCGAACCCGGCAATGAAAACGAGTGACATGCTTGCAAGCGTATATGAAAATGAAAATATAAACACTGCCGATAAAAATGAAAGCGACTGATTGAAAGCCAGAAGCACGAGGTAGAAAATAAGCGCTTCTAACAGTATTGTGGGTATAAACAGCAGCATCTCCGTCATTATATTTTTCTGCGACATTAATCCCCGGTTTTGCCGGAGTTTTTTCATATAACCTTCTATTGGTTTGGTAATCTTGTTTTCATCGATTTTAAACCTCTTTATCGTCTTCTCTATTACTTCATGGAAGAAATCAAATCTCAAGAGGGAAAATATTACATATGATACGGCAAATACGGCTATGATATAAACTACAAACCTCGAAACGAGTATTGAGCTGATTAATGCTATGGCCATTAGTGTAAGTGCTCCAGTCGTATTAAGGGAAAGCACTATGCTGAAAGACATTTTTTTGCCTCCTTTTTTGAATTTGTCCAGATTTCTCAACGGCAGGAACTGTGCTATTCCGGACGGAATCATTTCCAAGCCGAAAAATGCCAGGGACATCGGCAGGCTATTCTTAAAGGGGATTTTTATCTTTAGTCTGTGCATTACATAGAACCACGGGAGAAACTTTGTGAGAGAAAATGCCATCCATACTATGAATATTTCTAATAAAAATATGATTTTTATGTGTAGTATCGCTTCAATTGCTCCTTTTACATTGTATGTTAATACAAGAAATGCAATGACAGCGGCGGCGGCAAAAACCAGAAAAATCTGCAGTTTGTCTATTTTGCCCTTCTTTTTCATGTATTATCACTGCTGTAACCAGTTTCTATACTTTTAGATTCCGCTACAAAATAGGTGATAAGGACTTCTTTCTGCTTTAGCTTTTTTCCAAGTACTTTGATGGATTCTATAAATTTTTCATCTTGTGCCAATCCAAGGTCGTTTTCGTACTTCTCTATAGCGAAACTCTGCCTCGTTTTCCCCTCCCAGACGCCATTCGTTTTGTAAACCGTATAACCAGAGGGGAAGTTTTTGTCAGCCCATTTATATATCTGTTCCAGGGCTTCCGCCTCTTCTTCCGCGTTTTCCGGCGTTTCTATGTGTATTTTTATAACTAGGGTTTTCATAAGCTACCTTATATTTATATGAATTAAAGGGTTATATCTATTTTGTATGGAGAAAGATGAGTTTAACAGACTTTTGGCCACTTCTAGGATAGTTTTAAACGAGATAGAGAGTGACAGCATACAAAAGGATACGGAGGATATACTTAAGTTTTTTGACAAAATTGGAAGTGTAACCGTTGAGACCGGCGAAAAAGCCTTTCATCCCGTAGATATACCTGAGAAGTTGAGAGAGGATTCCGCAGCGGATAGACGGGAAATAGAAAACGTATTTGAAAATGGGGATACCTACAGATTTTATTTCCTGGGGCCCAAAGTATGAAGGCCGATTTTCTGGAGCTTGATAAAGATGAGTATCCTGGTTTCATCGAAACTCTCCGGGATAAAAATGAAGAGTTGAATGCTTTTAATTTCATACAAAATTCCTACGGTGAAGGCAAAATAATAAGCGTAAAAGACAATATCTGTGTTAAAGACATGCCCGCCACGGCGTCCTCTAAAATACTAGAAGGGTATAAACCCGGGTTTGATGCAACAGTTGTAAGAAGGCTTAAAGAAAACGGCTTCCGGGTCATCGGGAAGACAAATATGGATGAATTTGGCTTCGGCAGCTTCGGCCTTAATTCAGAAAAACAGGCTAAGAATCCGTTCGATGAAAAATATGTTTCGGGGGGTTCAAGCTCCGGCAGCGCAATTTCGACGGCAATAATCAAGGATCACGTTTCAATAGCAGAATCTACGGGCGGTTCCATATCCACGCCGGCGGCATTTTGCGGCGTTGTCGGATTTACTCCCACCTACGGCTTAGTATCAAGATACGGTCTGATAGACTACGCAAATTCCCTGGATAAAATCGGGTTTATGGGGAGAAACGCGGCGGCAATAAAGGAGGTTTTTAACTTTTCTCTTGGGAAAGACGCAAAGGATACCACTTCTTTAGAACGCGAGTTGATCGACAACAATTCAAGGAAACTGTATGTTATAAACGGCTTAATGAAAGGTGTAAATCCGCTGGTTGTGGACAGATTTAATCGACTTTTGGACAGACTAATCTCGTTGGGTTATACCGTAGAATATAAAGATTTAGAGTATCTGGATTATTCGGTTCCGACCTATTATATAATCTCTATGGCGGAAGCATCGACTAACCTGGCAAAATACCAAGGGTTTAAGTACGGCTTCAGGTTGAAAGATTTTTCTCTGGATTACAATGATTTTTTCAAATCTGCAAGGAAAGAATTCGGAAAAGAAGCCAAGAGAAGGGTAATTCTCGGCACTTTTATACGGAGCCAGAGTGTCAGGTCCAAATATTACGATAAAGCACTGGGGATAAGACACCTTATAATACGGCAGATGAAAAAACTGCTTTCAGATGGTCTAATAATAAGCCCTACCATGCCAATATTTACCCCCAAAATCGAGGAGGTAAACGACATAAATCCCGTAGAAGCCTATTCAATGGACATGCTAACCATTCCTCCTAATTTGTGCGGTTTTCCGCACGTCTCTTTTCCTTATTTCTATGAGAAGGGGATGCCGATGGGTGCACAATTGATAGCAGATCACTTCAACGATTACTCCCTATTTTCAGTTTTATCGGAGTGGGAGCAAAACTTCAAATATAAGTTTGCGGGTGAGCTGGGTTGATATGAAAATAGGATTAGAAGTTCATGTTGCTCTGCCCACAAGAACTAAACTTTTCTGCTCTGATCCAGCTTATGAAAATCTGGAAGAAGTAAATTCAAATGTGTGTCCCGTCTGTCTCGGGCTTCCGGGTGCAAAGCCTGTTCTTAATAAAAAGGCGTTGGAGATATCGGCAGGCATCGCAAATGCACTGAATTGCAGTATAAACAAAAAAACTTGGTTTATAAGAAAAGTTTACTTTTATCCGGATCTCCCCAAGGGTTATCAGATAACGCAGCTTGACGGTTCTATCGGCTTAAACGGATATGTTGAAATAAGCGGGAAGCATATCAGGATAAGGCGAGTCCAAATCGAGGAGGATCCGGCGAAAATAATCCGGGAGAAAGACTATTCTCTGATAGATTTCAACAGATCAGGCATCCCATTGAATGAGATAGTAACCGAGCCGGATATAGAAGCAATAGACGAACTCAGGGATTTTATGGAAGAATTACGGAGTATTCTGTATTATCAGGGTGTGGATATAAATCAGGAGCTAAAGACCGACTTAAATATCTCGTTATCTGAGAATAGGGTGGAGGTCAAGAATGTAACAGGGGTCAACAACCTCCTAAATGCGGCGAAGTACGAGATTAAAAGACAGGAATCCTTGTTAAACGAAGGAAAAGAAATCAAGAGAGAGACAAGGACTTACAATGCAGATTCGGGGGAGACGCTCTCACTGAGGGAAAAAGAAACGGAGGAAGAATACGGCTTCATTTTCGAGCCGGACCTTACGTTCTATTCTACCAAAGAAATACCGCTTTCGGAAGCGATAATTCCCGGTAAAAAAGCAAGGGAAATCGCGCTAAGAAACGGATACAGCGAGAAAACGATTAAGGAATTAACCTATTTTGACAGGAAAAACCTGGACATTCTCTCGGGTTTAAAATCGGACGAGTTTAAAAAAGGAGTGTCTTTAATAGAAAAATTCGCTTCTTTTAATATAACTGATTATACAAAAGAGGATTTCTACAGGATGATTGCATCTGAGTTTAACCAGCTGGACAAGCAGGCCTTTAAATCGGTTATGGCAGGAAACCCGCAGGTCAATGAAGCAGATCGGCAGGAGATAAAGCAGTTTGTAAAGGACATGCTTGTAGATGATCCTGCTTTGCTTTCAAGGATTAAAGAAGACGGAAAGATAATGAATTTTCTTGTCGGGAAAATAAAAAAGAAATATAACTTAAGTGCCAATGAGTCTGCGGACCTCATAAAAGAGGTTATAAAAAGCCCGTCCGTCAATTGATAATATGGAAATTTATTGCGGCAGTGTATCCGAATCCCTGACAGGAAAAGAAGTGACTCTGAGCGGGTGGTGCAGGTACATAAGGGACCATGGCGGAAAGATTTTTGTAGATTTGGCGGATAAAAAAGGCATTTCGCAGGTGGTTTTCGACGGCAGTCTAATTGAAAAAGCAAAGTCTTTGGGCAGAGAAGATGTAATAAGGATAACAGGCATTGTCAGGGAAAGGGACGAAGAAACTGTGGATAACACAAATCCGACCGGCAAGCTGGAAATCCTTGCAAGCGAATTGAATATAATAAATAAATCGGAAACACCTCCGTTTGAAATAACAGAGGAGAAGGAACGGTTTTTAGCGGGAGAGGAAATACGCCTGAAATACAGATACCTGGATCTTAGAAGATCTGAGATGATAAAAAACATAGAGTTCAGAGACGGTATAACCAAAACGGCAAGAAAGTTTTTTTGGGATAATGATTTTTTGGAACTGGAAACTCCGACATTGATAAAGGATACCTATGAAACAGGGGCGAGGCCGTTCCTGGTCCCGTCAAGGATCAGAAAAGGAAGCTTTTATTCGCTGCCACAGTCACCGCAGATTTATAAACAGCTGATAATGGTCTCCGGCCTGGACAAGTACTTTCAGGTGGCAAGGGCCTTCAGAGATGAGGATCAGAGGGAGGACCGGCAGCCCGAATTCACGCAGATAGATTTTGAGGTTTCATTTAAGGATGAAAAATATATCAAGGACTTAGTAGAAAGCCTTGTAAAAAAGATATTCACGGAAGTACTGAAGGAAAAGATTAAAACCCCCTTTGTTAGGATCAGGTACGACGATGCAGTGCGAAAATACGGCAGCGACAAGCCAGATCTAAGATACGGCTATGAAGTCAAGGACATAACGGAGATACTCCAAAAAAGCGGATACAATATAATCAAACGGGAGCTTTCAAGCGGTGGCAGAGCCAAGGCGATATGTTTTAAGGCGGATTACAATAAAAACGGAAAAATAACCCGAGATTTTATGCTTTCTGTAGTTGATTACGCAAAAGTCAATGGGTTAAAAGGATTGACGTGGCTTTTTGTCGAGGATAAACATCTAAAATCCATTCCAGAGAGTATAGCACAGTCATTGAATTCGGTGGAAAACGAAATCATTTCTTCATTGGATGCAGATTCCGGCGACGTAATAGTTTTTGCAGCGGATCTGGACGAGCAGCTCATTTTTGAGGTCATGGGCAGAATTAGAAAGCTCATTGGGGACAAAATCGGCAAATTCAGCAGTAAATTCTCCTTTCTTTGGGTGGTGGATTTTCCACTGTTCGAAGCGGATAAAATCACAAAAAAGCTCAAGCCTGCGCATAATCCGTTTACCGCGCCCTCCGAAGAAGACATAGGACTTTTAGAAACGAAGCCTGAGGAGGTCAGGGGCAGGCAGTTTGATCTGATATTGAACGGAAATGAAGTCGGCGGCGGCGCTGTGAGAATAAACAATGCGGATCTGCAGCTGAAAATATTTGACATGATAGGGATTAAAAAAAAGGAGGCACTGGATACCTTCGGATTTTTAATCGAAGCTTTGAGATACGGCGCACCGGAAGACTGCGGTTTTGCGATTGGACTTGACCGCTTCGTTACAGTTTTGGCCGGTAAACAGAGCATAAGAGATTTCATCCTGTTTCCGAAGACAAAGAGCTTTGATTCGCCAATAGATGGGTCTCCGACAAAAATCGACAGTGAAAGGTTAGCGGAAGACTACGGCCTGGCGACCAAGAACCCCCAGTAACATGTTTGAGTTAAACCGTAATTATCGGGATTTCCATTTCATCTGTTGATAAACCGCCGTGATTGGATGCGGGCTCGTCTTTTTCATTTCTTTCCCGAGTTTTATCAAGTTTATAATTGAAAGTGAATCCGAAATCCTCTTCAGCAGCACCCATAAAATCAGGCATCAGATCTTCAACATCCTTGCCTATCTTCCCGAGCAGCAATTCTCTTTCTTCTCTTCCAAACACCTTCATATTGTACTTTTTCAGGTCTTCTTTTATGTTGTATCTCGATCTGAATAGAGGAGCACGGGTATCTCCATATGGCGGCAGTTCCAGCTTTTTAATCAGTTTTTTGTCCCGGCTTAAATCAATTATATTGTTGACTGTTTTATGGCCGTGATCCGCCGTTATTATCGTATTCGTTTTTCTTCCCTTGTTTAAATCAATTAATTTTTCGAGTATATACTCGCTGGCTTCCTTTATTTCCAGATTTTCGTAGCCGTATATGTGCTCCAATGCGTCTATGTACGGAATGTAGAAATGTATGAATTTTACAGCGTTGTTATCCAATGCCTTTCTATAGGCGTAGAATGCGTCCCATATGTTTTCGTAGCCGATTATTTCCTTTGCGCCGGAGAAAATCAGCGAGCTAAAGGAGGAGTTAACAGTGAAATCCGGCGTTATCGCCACGCTGTTAATCTTATTTTTGGAAAGGTGGTCAAATATCGTTTTTACCCTGAGCATATCCTTTAGCTTTCCGATCCTGCTGAGCAGGTTGTTTGAATGAAATGCGGAGGCGTATGTGTTCTCAAGAGGCTTTACCACTGCGCCGGTTAATTTTAAAAAGGCTTTGTAACCGATTATGCCGTGCATACCCGGGTTTAATCCGGACACCAGCGACAAAGAAGCGGTGTCAGTGCTTGAGGGAAACACGCTGCTTATCTTTCTGCTGTTTAAAGTCGAAAAATATTTTGTTTTTGAGAAGAGGTTCCATCCGAAACCGTCCAAAAACACCGTTGAAGTTTTCCTTCCGGCTTTTAAATCAAGATTTAATCTTTTTCCACCGTTTTCTATGTTGAATACGTTCAATTCCTCGGTAAGAAGACTGCATATGCTGTTGTTGTAATCCGGCAAAATAAGTTTGCTCATTTAGATTATTATGATTGGTTACTTAAATTTATGCTTATACCAGACTTTTACCTAATTTTTTGCCTGCGCCCAATATAACCTCAAAATATAAGCTGTTTATAACCTCGGAAGGAACCTGCATTTTATCCCCCAATGCGGATACTACCATTGGGAATGCATATGGGGCGGTTTTCTCGTACCCTGTAACAAAATTCTCAAAGTACCCAATGCCTACTACAATATCCCCTGGTTTTGGCCTAGGAAAGTTATACCAATCCGCTATCTTATCCGTTATTTTTGACGCTATTAATCCCGCTCCCTGCCCGACATTTTTTATTACCGGGAAAGGGATAGTCGGCTTTATGTAATTTTTCTCCTCTATTTTCAGGTGGGGGGCAGTCTGTTTTTCATCTTTGCCATTATTTTTATCGGGCTTCCTTGCAAGATAAGAGCCATTAACAAAATAGTCACTTATTTTGCCTTTTTTAAGGCCGATTAGATAATCCAAATTTACTATACCGACAAAATTCTCAACTGAAGGGGCATTTATATATGCAACTCCCGGCACCATGCTTTCATAAGCCTTTTTATAGTTTTCTTCTTCTACTTCCTTTGAAAAAGATATGAGTTCATAAACTCCGTGGAAAAAATAAGACTCTTTATTTTTTTCTCCCCGTTTTATATTTACTATTGTAACAGCATCCTGATTTTTAGCGTTTATAGCTTTTTCCAATCCGTTTTCCTTTGTCCAAATCTCGTTGCCCGGAACCGAAGGGTCTGAATTAAACAGAACGGCGCTTGAGCCCTCGCTTATCAATCTTTCAAGTTTGTGGTCGTTTAACATATTTAGTTATTTGCCTCCGCCCTTTCTATCTCGTATGTTCCGCGCATGTCCAGTATCGACATTAGGTTTTTGACTCTCTCCTCAGTCATCGGCTTTGTTGAAACCATGCTGATTCTCGGCCCCACAAACAAGCCTTTTGCAATTCCGCCAAGCAGTGATACTGCGGCTCCATGCGTCCAGCCCGGAGGGTAGACAGTACTATTGTTCCTTAAATCAAGCTTTCTATAGTTATAGCTCTGGTGCCATCTGTAAGGCGAAAAGAAGTCCATCTGCAAATCACTTGCAAATATCTTGTCATTAAACCAGAATCTGCGCAGATCTCCAAGGTGCATCATTCTTTTGTTCGCATTCTCCAGTACATCTAAGGCTAAATCATGCATGTTTTGATGGTAGGCCTTTTTATGGTCTATCAGCCTGTAACCATACTCCAGCTTAATCCTATACATCTTTTCCAGTTTCGGGCTGCCATTATTGTCGTATCTTTGAAGAGCACCGGCGTTTACTATCTCGTATCTTAATAGTTTAAACGGCCCAAGCGTTTTGTGCGGCTGCAAGGCACTCTGTTCCAGCTGACTGAGTCTTCTAGTTTCAGAGAGTTTGTCCTCTAATCCTACTACTCTGGCGCCCGGCATCTCCGCCGCGACTTGCACTTTTGCAATCTCATTATAAGCCATCAGGTCTGCGATATTTCCAGTTCCCATCTCTTTTTGAAGCGAACCCGTGAAATTTTGAAGATTATATTTTCTGTTGTTATTCCATAGGTTATAATCGAAACTCGGCCTGATTCCGTCTGCGTTTACGCTCGCAGTATTTACAGTCGAGTAATCCTCGCCCGAAGCAACTCCCACTACTTTCATAATTCAACCCCCTTCACTTTATTTTTAAATTCATTTCCCATACATGCCTGCGTTTTTAAACATATCTGCAATTCTTGGATCCAGTTTTTCGCTTTCATTGGCAGTGTATTTGCCGGAATTCAATGCGAGGTACAACCCGGTAGCCGGATCCATACCGCTCGAATTAAATGAATTCACAGCATGGTCTTTATCCAGGCCTGAAAATCGCTTGTTATTCTCTTCGGTCAGGCTGCCTATCATATGCATCATCAACTCCTTTTTACTTTCTTCGTTTAACTTCGCCGTCACATCTTCGAATAATTTATTAAGCGTTTCATCCATTTTAATGCGGTCCGCATCGCTTATGTTCGCTTTTTTATATACCTCAGGATCGTAAGGTATTTTTTCGAAATAACCCGCTATCTTTGAAAAATTGTTGGCGTCGCTGTCCTTTTTCATATCGTTTATTAATTCGGTTAATTTCAGGCTTTGACCGTATCCGTCGTTTTTTCCGAGCTCCTGTTTTAGATTAGCTGCAAAAGGATTGAACATCACCATCGGGTCAGCCATAGCTCCTTTTGCCATCTTATGATATTCATCTGGGCCGAGACTATTTTTGACTTTTTCGAAATCTGCGGTCAAAACAGGCCGGATATAATCGATCATCCTGGGTATAAAGCTTTTTATCTTGTCAGTGTCCTGCGGCGTCTGGTTCACCAGGTAATTCATTGCAACGCCGAATGCCTTTGCCTTTTCATCGTCCTTCAGTTCGCTCTGCTGTATATAGCCATTGAAAGTACCGACGAAGCCCCTGGAAAAATCCGAGAAGTTTTTGTAGCCTTTGCTTTCAAATTCCTTTATGCTGCTTACGAATGTGTTTAGATTGTTGTAGTAATCCCCCTTTTCCCGTATTAATTCGTCCAAGGTCTGTTTTTTCGAGGCGGTTGTCTGTGCACTGCTTTCAGTCTTATTTTTATCGTTTCCAACATCTTTAGCTGCTTTCATACTTTATTCTATGAGGTTTTCTTATATAAATACTTTACTATTATTATGTAGGTAATTTAATTGAAAGATTAATTGCATTTTGTATATCCTTGAAGAAACTGTCCCTCGCCGAAGGAAAGCGCATCGGGAAGGAGGGATGGAAGGTGACTAAACACTTGAATTTTTTATCATTTAACTGTAGGTCCAGAACCCTGCTTTTAATCTCGCTTAAATGCTTAAATTTAATCCCCAACGAAGAAGCGGCGGAGGTGCCCAATGCAAGTATCAGTCCCGGTTTTATTACGGAGAGCTGTCTTACCAGGTATGGACGGCATTTTTCTATTTCTTCCTTTTTGGGTTTCCTATTGTTGGGCGGCCGGCATTTTACTGCGTTTGTAATGAATACCCTTTCTCTTGTTAGGCCGGCCTTTTCCAGGTATTTTGTAAGGAATTTTCCGGACATGCCTATGAACGGCCTGCCCTGCAGATCTTCATTTTTTCCGGGAGCTTCTCCTATTATCATTATTTTAGCGGTGGTATTTCCTTCTCCAGGCACGGTATTTTTCCTTTTAAGGCAGAGTTCACACAGCGTGCATTTTTTTATTTCGTAAGCTATCGCTTCTAGTTCTTCCACAGTCCTTTAAGTTCCTTTATTATGTTTTCATCGGCCCTGCCGTTTATAATGCTTTCGTTTACACTGCCGGAAAAGCCCTTTTCCTTCAGTTTTTTGCCTATGCCGAGCAGGTCAATCCTGCAGTCTTTGCCTTTTATTATCATTATCTGCTGGCCATTTGTCAGAGCTATGCATTTTTCAGGGTTTTTCCTTACTATTGAATTTACTTCCCCGTAAAATTTGGATATCTTAACCCCCTTGATCTCTATGATTCCGCTGCTCTTTTGAATGAGCCCAGAAAGCAGGTCTTTTTCTTCCTTTTCCGCTTCCATTCTCCCGTATTTTTCGTTTTTGATGTACGCACCTATTTCTTCCGGTATGAAATGGTTTTCTATTGCGGCGGTAAGAACCGAATTTTTTATGTCAAGAAGAAATTTAATAGAGTCATACCCGGCGAGGAAATCAATCTCTGTCTCTCCTCCGAGATATGAAACGCGCCGTATCGAAAAGGAGATTATCTCTGAGGTTTTTTTAACGTGCAGGTGTTTACAGGCAGAGAAGTCATATTCTCCGATGCTGATTATCCTTATTTCACCGTTTTCATCTATCCTCTCCTCGTTGAATCTTAATTTGGGATTTTTTAAGACGGCTTTTTCAAGGTTGTCAAATTTTTCCTCCTTTACCGTCAAATCTTCAAGTATCTTGGAATTTACGGCCTTCTCCGCCGAAAACAAGCTATCGATGGAGATAATCTCTTTTATGTAGACTTTTCCCACATTGTCCGCTCTGTATGTATCGGCTTTCCTTACGTGTATAGTAAGGTTCTGTTCCTGCAGCGCCCTTGCAAACATATGCTCCGCGGTGTGCAGCCTGGCTCCGTCCAAAGTTTCTTCCACTGCTATTTAAACAGCGGGTTTAATTTAAATTTAAATACGGAAAGATCATAATTTATTTGTACGGATTTTTATGATAAAGACTGAAAACGGAAGAGTTGAATTGCTTGGATGGGCGGAGAGCATCAGAAACCTGGGAGGTTTGGCGTTTATAACCCTCAGGGACATAAACGGAAAGTATCAGATAACGGTATCTAAAGAATCAAATCCCGTGATATTCGAAAAGATCCCGGAAATAAAGAACGAATCCGTAAT
>JAJZXE010000028.1 GCA_021802505.1 Nanobdellota archaeon | reverse complement strand
ATCAAAAATCTGTTTAGAAGTAGCACGAAATAGATTTCCCAAAGAACATACAGGGAAAGAAGCTTATCTAATCATGACTCACTGAAAAGGATTGACAACTTTTGTCCTATAGTTTAACTAAAGAAAAGCTTTATATATATGGCATAACTTAATAAAAATATGTCAAATAATTCAGATCTTAATTCTGAAATGCTCCGATTTTTTCACAATGCCAAACAACAACATGTAACTATAGTTGCTATTTTTAATAGTGAAAGTTTACCGCCATACTGCGCACATATGCCTTTATCGCCGGAACCAGAAGTAAACATTGAATTAAGTTCTAATTTTATGGAATTATGGCGTGATGCATTTAAGGTCAATCCCGGAATACACGATGGAGCAATTTTAATACAGAATAGTAATGGCTCTTACTTTATTAAGAGCTGGGCAAATAGGTTGTATCCCCCGCAGTCCGATAAAAAAGGCCAAACAAATAAAGGATCGGGGTACCATAGCTCGCTGAATTTCTCCATGCTTAATGAGGTCGAATGTGTTTATCTAATTAAACCCTACAGTGTATATAAATTTGTTAAAGGCGAAGAAAGCGTGTTGTTCGCAGAAAATGATTAATAGTGATAAAATGCTAGCGGATTTAGGTGAAATGCAACAAGTAGCGGACAAGTATAATATCCCGTTTGAGGATGTTTTCTTTTTGGACTTAAATTTTTCTGGGATTAATCTTGACGTCCCGTATTCAAGAGTAAGATTTACATTTAAACCGCAAAACCATTATTTCCAGACATCAGCAAAAAGAAACGAATCCGAATACTTTTTTGGGCTGCCAGTAAGACCAAAATCTAAGCATAAAATCAGCATCTCTGACAATAACTTATTTTTTGATACAGAAATGGTAGGAAAAATTGAGGGGCTGGCTAATGATACCTGCGATACCACATATCCAAGAAGGGGTGGGACAGTCATGAACCTGAATGCAAATTCAAAAAGCACATGCCACGGATGCGCTTTTTGCCATACTTTGAAACAAACACCAAAAGATCGCGAAGATGTTAGCACAGAATCAGCTTTAAGGAATTTTATTGATAAATGGCTACAAAAATACAACATAAATGATCTGTCCAACCTGCAACAAGTCGCAGTAGTCACAGGATGTTTCGGTAGCGAGCAAAAAACAGTAGATCATCTTACAATGGTTAGAAAGGTATTTGCAGATTACGGCTATCACAACGAGATATTTTATTTCGGATCAGAAATAAGATCTGACGCTGCGTTTGAAAAATTAAAGCGCGAAGTTGACCCTTTTGCAATGTGCATTTCTGTAGAGTGTTTTACCAACCGTGAACGGATGCTGAGGGATATAAAAAGGGACCTGACAATGGAAGAGATAGCAAGGATGCTTAAAAAATCCAAGGAATTGGGATTCAAAACAAATTTCTCTTACATATTGGGGTTGGAACCAATAAGTACATTAAAAAAAGGATTTGAAGAGCTACTTCCACTAATAGATAGGTTCCCTGTAATAAATGTTTTCCAGCCACATACAGATGGTCAAGAGATACTTAGGAATAAAGACGCTTGGAGTATTGATTATTATATGCAGGCAAGGGAAACGCTTGAAAAAATATTTTCAGATACCGATATGCGACCTCGCCCTTGGGAGAATTATCGGGGTCTTTGGTATTTGGAATTCAATGGCGAGTCGCTGCATGATATTAGAATCCCTTGAAAATTATTGACAACACCCCATGGCTATAGGCATATTGTATGTTTTAACTTAAGTGCGTTATATGATAATAGCATTGGAGGGTTCCGATGGTACAGGAAAAACTACAATTGCAAATATGCTAGCTAAAGAAATGAACGGAGATCGAATCAATTTTAAGTCATTCGGTTATCTCGTTTCATTAATGAAATACATACAGTATAATGCCAGCAATACAGTTGCAAGATTTGTATACGGGCTCGCAGGAAATTATCTTGAGAGTAACGAGATACGCCACGCAATAAGCGCTGATCCAGGCCATAATATAATATTGGATAGATATGTTTATTCCGCTTTGGTAACAAATGTATCATTGGATATTTTATATAACAAGGGAGCCAAAAAAAGATTTATGTACAAGATTTTTAATGCTGAAATAAAAAATTTTTTAGAACCGGACGTCATAATTTTTTTGTACGCGGATGTGAAAGAGCAGGAGAAAAGAATAGGCTTGGATAAAAATAGGAAAAATATCGAGTTCTTAGACAAAAATCAAAAGCACTTTTTATTGACCCAAAACTTATTCAAAAAGTTGGCGAAAAAATTAAAAAAGCAGGGGCACAGAGTTATTGAAATAGATACGACTGATAAATCCCCGGATGAAGTCGTAGGCATAATAAAACGACATTTTTAGTGATTATAAATAGTGCTAGTAGGCATTTATATAAATGGTTTTTGAGTGACAACAGTAACTATCAGAGATGTGAAAAAATTTAAAAAACTGGATTTGCACCGCCACCTTGGGGGAGATGTAAATCCAGCCACTTTAATAGAATTGATTGAGAACTCGGGAATGGTTATAAGGTATGGAAATCGAAAAGTAATCAAAACAGAAGAAGACATTTTTAGGTATTTGGATTATGTGAAAAAACGTTATGGTATAGAAGGCATTCTTACAAAGGGATTCAGATTAGTTAACTCCGTAATGCAAACACCTTATAACTTACAAACAGTAGCTTATGAAGAGGTAAGAAATCTTTATTTGTCAAAAGTAGTGTATGCAGAAGTTAGGTTTGGTCCGCGTAAATACAGCCTTGAAGGTTTTCAAACAGATCATATGAAAGCCGAAGGCACCAAAATCAAAGCCAAAAATTTAATACCTGTGATAAAAGCCATCAGCCGCGGACTTTTGAAAGGCGAAAAGGATTTTGGAGTAAAAACAAAAATTATATTGAGCATAGGCCGGGATGCAAGTGAAACAGATGGTTTAGAAATCGCAAAAGCTGCAATCGCAACCCAACGCAATAATACAGTAGGGATTGATATTTCTGGCAATGAGGCAATACACACTGCCGAACCATTCTTAAATGCTTATAAAAAAACATTTACGACAAAGCTATACCGCACTGCGCATGCAGGAGAATTCGGTCCTCAGAAATATAGCAACATGAAATTTGCCATAAACTCGCTCAAGTGCGATAGAATCGGCCACGCCATAGACCTTGCAAAATACAATGATCTCGTGTCACTGGTAGCATCACGAAAAATAGGAATAGAAATGGCACCTGAATCGAATATTTTCACAGGCATAATAAAAAATAGAAGGCAGTTGAAGATAATGTCATTGCTCAAACGGGGAGTTAAGATTACGCTTAATTCTGATAATCCTGCACTGTTCGGATATAGCCTTGATGATACTATATACAGGACAGCAAAAGAGTATTCAATGAATTTACGCACACTTGAACTGCTTAGAAAAAACTCAATTGATGTTTCTTTTACGACTCCTTTCGAAAAAGAAAAGTTGCAAGAATTAGTTGAAAATAGATAAACAATCTGATTCTTTCAGTTTTCTTGTTTTGAGTTATAGTAACAGCTTTAGGTTAGAATAAGAAATGGAAAGTCCCGCGCTTTCCTGAAAAGACAGGCATTCAATACCTGCGCTGCGGCTGTTCCCTCTTGAAGTAGGGCTTTGTGAATATGTAGAAGCGCTCGTTGCCCTCAAGCTCTTGCAGTATCCTCTGCGCTATCATTTCAGCAGGATCCTGGAGCAGCGCCACCCTTGTAGTTATGTCCTCGAAGCTCTCGAACTTCTTTTCG
>JAJZXE010000012.1 GCA_021802505.1 Nanobdellota archaeon | reverse complement strand
CCTTTAACGGTTATAACACCGAATTTCGCGGGACCTATCACCGTACCGTTATTCATAATAGTGAGTGAGTGATTATTTAAGGACGCCGTGAAGCTGTCTATCGTTACCAGATCGGCGTTGAAAATTATGATATTACTGGTGTTGTCAATGCCCGTGGAAACGCCCACTATGTTAGGCCCAAAGTTTACCGGTAAACTGAATCCTGGTAGACCAATTATCGGCGTTGAATGGAATATCAAGGCGCTGCCTGCAAATATAAGGATTACGATAATCACTCCTTCAAGAGCCGGTTTAAGTATACGTATAAATGTTATTATGGCGACCGCAACTATCACTATTCCCAGGATAAGTTCAACGTCAACCATCAATTAACTACGCAGTAAACGAATAAAAACTTTAAAAAAATAAAAAAATAAAAAAATCCTGCTTAGAAGTCGTGTGCCCTAAGAGTTTTTCTGCCGTCGGCCTTAGCTCTTGCTACTGCTTTGGCGATTGACTCTTTGACAAACTTGTCAAGACCTTCGATTGTATCATCAGGACAACGCATGTCCTTGCCGACTTTCTTGACTTCTTCTTTTACTGAGCTTTTTCTTACAAAATCTGCCATAATTACCTCCTGTTATACATTATTTAAGCAAATATACATTTAAAAAGCTGTTTATCGTGCAAATGTCTTTATTTGGAGAGGCACTGATTAAATAATATGATAAACGAAGAAGAAGTAAAAAAAGCGGCGCTAAGAAACGCGGCAGCCCATGATGGGAAAGCAAGAACCGGATCCGTGATATCTGAGATTTTAGGAAAAGACAAAAACGCTGTAAATGAGATAGATGAGCTTAAAAAACTCGCGGAAAAGGCGGTATATGAGGTTAACTCCCTAGATAAAGAAGAAATAATGAGAACAGCAAAGGAAATGAATCTCATTGAAAATAAAGAAAAGGAAAAGAAAGGGCTTAAACCCCTGCCGAATGCGGATAAAGGGGTCGTCTTAAGGCTTCCGCCGGAGCCATCCGGCTATATGCACTGGGGACATGCCCTTTCATTCACCATAAACTATCTCTATAAGGAAAAATACAACGGTCAGCTATGGCTGAGGTTTGAGGATACAAACCCCAATCTGGTAAGGGAAGAATTCGTAAAAAACTTTGAGGAAAGCTTAAAATGGCTTGGAATCAAATGGGACAAGAAAAAATTCATCAGCGAAGATATGGACATGATCTATGAATTTGCGGAAAGACTCATAAATGAGGGGAAGGCCTATGCATGCACATGTTCTTCGGATGAGATAAAGAAAAACAGAAATTCAAATGCGGAGTGCCTGCACAGAAACTATTCCATTGAGGAGAACATGGCCCTTTGGAAAGCTGCAAAGGATGGAAAAACCGGCAGCGGGGAGATGACTTTAAGGTTTAAAGGAGATATGAAAGACAAAGACGCTTCCTTAAGAGATCCTAATATAATGCGGGTCATAAAAACAGATTATAAACCCTATAACTTATGGCCGCTTTATGATTTTGCAAGCGTCATAGAGGATGAACTATGCGGCATAACACACATATTAAGAAGCAATGAATTCAAGGCAAACCTGCAGAGCAGGCTAAGAAAGGAACTGGGGTTCCGTGAACCATACGTTATACAATACAGCAGGTTCAACTTTCAGGGAACCTTGACGTCCAAACGCAGGGTAAGGGAGCTGATAAAACAGGGATTTATAAAGGACTGGCAGGACATACGACTAGCAACGATAAATTCGATGAAAAGAAGAGGTATACGACCGGAAGCTATACGGGAGTTTTTGAACGAAGTGGGCTATTCAACTTCCGAGCACGAATACAGTCTTGAAATGCTCCTGACTTTTAACAGAAGGATAATAGACAAGGAAGCGAAGAGATTTTTCTTTGTACCAAATCCTGTAAAACTGACAGTAGAGGATGCCGAACCGGAAAGGGTAAAACTCCAGTTTCATCCATCGAATGATTTAGGGTACAGAGAAGTACAGACGAACGGGAGGTTTTTCGTGGATAAATCGGATATCGTATCCCTAGACATAGGGGACACCTTTAGGCTGAAAGAGCTTTACAACGTTGAAATAATCGATAAGGAAAACGATCTGATAACTTGTAAAATGTACAGCAGGGGGCACAACGAAAGTGAAAAGATAATCCAATGGGTCACCGAGCAGAACATACCGCTAAAAGTAACGAAAGTCGGGAACCTTTTGAAGGAGGATGGATCATTCAACGAGAACAGCATTACAGAAATAGAGGGGTTAGCCGAAAATGAAGCAAAGAACATAGAAGATGAACAGATTATACAGTTCGAAAGATTCGGTTTCTGCAGGATGGATGACAAAAAGAGCGGGAGTCTCATTTTTATAAGCAGATGAATGCAATTAAGGGTTATATACTAAATATAATCTATAAAACAAAATGAACAGTAAAAACATTGCACTGTGGGATCTAGACTCCACACTGATAGACACAAATTTAGTATTTGAAGAGGCGCAAAGAAACGTCATAAAAAGACTTTCGGATGAATTAAAAAATTTGAATGTAGAGATAAACCCAGATGAAGAGGAGGAAATGGATTTGCTGAGAGCAGTCGATTACGAGGGGATAAAGATAAGAGGGCATACAAGGTACGATTCTGCGCATCAATTGCCGTTATCGCTTCTTTTTATTTATCTCGGTAAAAGCAAAGCCGATAACAAATACAAAGCCGCCTGGCTTGCGAATAAAGGGTACCCTGTCACTGAAGAGATAGGAAAGGAGTATATTGAATGCCTTGGTAAAACCCCGAAGAAGTTCCCGGGAATCGAAGACATACTCGAAGAATCGGCAAAGAAGAACTACAACGTTCTTTTCACAGAGTATTTCGAAAATAGGGAAAATCAATACAAAAAAATAACTGAGAATGGATTGGAGAAGTACTTTGACAAGGTTATCATGACCGAGAAAAAGGATGAGCTTGCCATAGCATCTGCAGTGGAATACAGCAGATTAGAAAACAAAATAGAAAAGGGGAAAAATTTCAAGTTAATATATATAGACGACAGAAGTAAATACCTCGAGATGATGAAAAGGATATACCCTTTCTGTACAACGATTAATGTTTTGTTTAATAAAAAAGAGATTTTTAGAGAAACCTCTGGAAAAGTGGATTACATTGCCAAAGACATAGGTGAACTAACCGACTTAATCAAAAATATATAACATATACAAAAATTAGATGTGTTTAATAATATTTCTCACTTAAATTATTGCAAATTCTTGCTTTTGAAGATACTGAAAAAATCTCTGCGATAGGATTCGAACCCATAACCTACCGATTTCTACAGCTGAAACTCCTCCCAAGAAATCTTAAACATTTATATTTTTAAAGCTAATATACAGATTATAAGATAACCCTTTAATATGTCAGCTCCTGAATCTATTAACGAGAAAACCATTAATAAAATTTCTTGTCCAAAATGCAAATCTAATTGGGTAATAAAAGATGGAAATGAAAATACCAAGTATAATGGAACTGTGCAAAGATTTAGGTGTAGATCCTGTGAAAAAAGATCAGGGCAGAAGGGGATTATTTGGTGAGAAGTTTATCCGACTTAGAGAAGCAACTAATAAAAGCGGGTTATAATGGATCGAAGACCACTGCACAGATTGCAGAAATGTTACCTGCAAAGCGCGCCAAAACCACAATCATAAGGTATTTGGAAAGAATCGGTTTAAAAACCTTGCAACACAGACCAGAATTTAAATTTCATCCGGCAGAAAAGGAACTTGGCGGGCTTATTGGTGCAGTAGCAGGGGATGGCTACATTGATTTAACAAGAAATGTGGTCTGTATATATCCAAACCAGAACGAAACGGCATATGCACAGTATTTATCAAATATAATTTTAAAACTTTTTGATAAGCGCCCAAATATATGGCACGATAAAAATAAGCATACCTTACAAATCCGCACTGGTGGAAAGCAACTTATAGCTATATTAAAAAACTATCTATATTTTGAGGATAAGAACAAAACAAAGACTGTAAAATTAATTAAACCAGTATACTCATATAGTACTGAATTCCTTAAAGGCTTTGTAGGCAACCTTATATCTACGGATGGATGCGTTGGTTACAGAAGCGGTACTCCTTACATAAAATTTGATTCATCTTCAATCGAACTGGCAAAGCAGTATGCAGCCGCGTTAAATCGCCTTGGTATAAAAAATAACATTTATCACTCCATAAGAAAAACCACCTTTATAGAGCGGTCTGAGATGTATAGTGTAGTATCTTATGGCTTTGATAATGTGTCTAGATTTTGTTACAAAGTTGGTATACCAGAACCGAACAAGCTTCATAAGTTGCAGGGTATTATAATGTACAGAACCAAAATACCAAACGGTTTTATCTTTTCTTAGTCTTAATGAAAAGGATCCCCGTGGCAGGGCTCGAACCTACAACATGCCGGTGACCGCTGACTTTTTTTCATCGCACTAACCTTAGCACTCCATAAATACCTACAGCCGGCCACTCTGCCATTGAGTTACACGGGGTCATTTATAATTAGATATTATCTGACTTATATAAATATTTAAACTCCCACCCATACTAAAAATCAACACTGTCAACAATACTTACCTATATTTACTGGGCTACGCAGGGTATTCTAATGTTAGGGCCGAGTACATTAATAAATCTTACGCTCGTTAAGCTCCGACGCTTTCCTTTACAATGTTATCGATTTGTGATTTTATAGAGTCGCTTATCTTTGCGAGCGTTCCTCCAAGATTTCCTTCCAATTTTCTGTAATCATCTTCGCACATATATCCGTTATATATCTGCATCCTCTGTCCGAATCTTAACCCTACGTCTACTGCAAATGATTTTGTGTCAGCTTCGCACAGATCCTTACCGCAGACCGGACAAGTCTTTGTAGCAATTTTCTGCTTGCATATATCGCATATTGTAACAGTAACCTTCGCCATAATTCACCAGCGGCATTATTTGTCCTTTCGAACAACGAAATGCCATCGTTATCTTTAGTAATTATAATATTTTGACCAATTTAAATGTTAAATAACCGCCTTAAAACCCACGGAAACAAAAGAACCCTGCGGAACCTTGCCGTTAGATGGTGTTGGCTTGAAGGTTCTTACGGTTTTTCCTATAATTGCAGAAGTGGATGGTATGCTAAAACTGTAATTGCCGTACGGATTTGAAAAAGCGATTGTATTCCCGCCTCCGCTCAAACTGATACTGGATGTTTTTGTAACCCCATCATATGTAACACCCCATGTGCTTCCTGCTGGAAGCCCGCCTTCTTCAAATACAGTTTCATCCATTAAAGATGCATTAATAAGCTGCTCACTGTAGGAATTTACTATCTGCAGGTCATTGACACCGGATTGCACTCCTAAAAAAGTGTAGGACCCGCCGTATAAACCCAAGAAAGGCCTGTTATTTTGGTCTGAAAGTAAAAAGGAATTTCCCCCGCAGATTACCGGTTCGCACACTATGCTGCCGTTGTTTATGATGCCCTCATTTACCATAGGTACCAGATTGGTGCACTGCTGTGAAAGGTATTGCTGAGAGGGATTTGAATCGGGAACCGCCGTAAAATTGACCTGATAATTTACTGCGGTATTGGAAACGGGAGTGACCTGAATAGTGACGTTATTTATATTTTGCAGACACGGAGGTGTTAACGAGATGGAGTAATAATGGATTTTATTGGAATAAGAAAGAGAACACGTCGTTTCTCCATTGAAGTATACGGCTATATTTACACTGCTGTTAGAGTACTGATCCAGATGAAAAGAATAATTTTGCGGACTAACTGATTTTTCAGCCGTAAGTATGAGAGAAAAGGTGGTTGATGAATTTGCTTCTACGCCGCTGGTAGATATCTGATTTTTGACTGCATTTATGCTCATATTACTGGAATTGGGAATTGCATTGCTCTTTGCAAAATAAAAATTCACATTGTTCTTTGAAGAACTCTCTAAGAAGTACTGGTTTCCGCTTGATATGCCCAAAGCCGTGGGGTTACTTACGTTTGCATAACACAGATTGTAGTTGCCGTTTAAGGAGGAAAGCACCGCGGAATTTGGGGAGAATATATATGAGTTGGAGCCTAAAATTGAATTACAGGACGGGCCGTCATACATCTGGAATACAAAAATTGTGGGCGATGAAAATTGAACGTTTGAAGCTGTTTGAATGGACGTACACGCAGAATCGGCCATACCTACAAAGGAATTATAATAACTTATCGATGATTTCGGAGCAAAGAAAGCAGAGTATTCATAAACTATAAAAAAAAGGATTATCACCATCATTATCGCTATCAGTATTCCTTCAAGTAAAAGATCCATATCAGTTTATGCTAAATTTGCACTGTAAAGCATTGCCTCCACTATAACTACATTCCTGAAACTTTATATAACCCGGGTCTCCGTAAAGAAATGCGACCGGGTTGCTGCCGCACGCCCCCGAACATGACGGGGGAATGACACTTATAAAAGCAGACTTGTTATTGGATGTCAACGGAGCGCAGGTCATGCCGGTGATGTATGCACCCGGCTGGTCGTATCCGTATTTTACTGTCGTTGCATTAAAAAAGGAAGTACATGAATTACTCAAAGCAATCTGCGGATTTGCGGGCTCCGTAAAGTATGACAGGGTGCCGGTTGAACCGTTTATCCCCGATGAAATAGTGCTTGTTTTAGAGTTGTACTCCGCCAGATTCGGAAACCATCCGGGAAATGAAGCGTTGTCCGGCCCTTCTCCGCTGGACGGAAGGTAATTCCAGAAGGCCTGCGAAGTTATTATTGCCGTCTGCTTAAAAGTTCCTATGCAGACAAAGTACTGCCCTGAGAGTATAGACGGATTTGAGGGTGAGATAAGTATTGCTTCTCTAGATAGCTGATCTATATAATTTATACAGGAATTGCTCCCATAAAACTGGCTTAGAAAAGTATACTTTGGCAGATTTGGAGAGAGAGGAGGGAGAACTACGGAATTGCCGGTTTGAAACGCAGATATGGTGGAAGCGACATAAACCGAAACGGATTCTGAGGATGAAATAACCTTGTTTGCACCCGCCGTTATTATAAAATAGGCAATTACCGCTATGGGGATAAGTATCACTATTGAAAGTATAAAGGCTAGAAATTCTGTTATACCCTTGTTTTTCATCCAATTAATAGTATTTTTACGAATAAATCTTATTTGTTTGCGGTTCTCATGGCCCACTTGAACTTTCTTGGATCCTTCTTCATTATGGTGTATTCTTTGCAGCGCCTGCTGCAGAAATTATAAACAGTTCCGTCTATCTTCGCATATACGATTCCTCTCCCTCTTTTAATCTCGGAGCCGCAAAAACTGCATTTCATATGCTTACCGGATAGGCATTGCCTCCATTTCAGTTTCCTTAAGCATCAATATATCTCCCACTATCACTGGGCCGCGCACATTTCTGCGTATTATCTTATCCTTGTCCATTCCGGCCAAAACCTTGCACCGTATCTGTGTGACTTCACCTGCGACGCCGTGTCTGCCGACTATTTCTATTACTTCTGAGGGATACGCGTCCATAAAACGCTGTTCCGTGCTGATCTCTTTATTTCCGGATGCCTGCTGCTTTTTCATAAGTTCTTAATCTTGCCGATGAGCTCTTCCATTGCATGCGCCTCTTCACCAGGATTAATAACCGCAATTGCCGAGGTACCTATACTCATCCCGCACGCCTTGCCAAGCTCTAATTTACTGCTTACTTTTATGCAAGGTACATTCTTATCCTTTGAAAGAAGAGGTATATGCATTATTATCTCTTTGGGAGAAACGTCCGAGGCATATACGACAAGCCTTGCCTGTCCTCGCTCCAGAACCTTTGTAACCTCATTTATCCCCTTTTTTGTAACTCCGCCCTTCGCTCTTATCTTTTCAAGGACAGAGAAAACCTGACTATCCAATCCTTTAGCTTCATCTACCATACATCAGCTTACCTCCAATTATTATAGCTTTATATGTACACTAGTATTTATAAAGTTAACTTTCATTTTTTGCGCATTAATAAAACTTTGCCTTTAAATAGAACAGAAGGCAACGAAACCCAGAATAGTTAAAAAAGCTTAAATACTTGGGAACAGTCTTAATAAAGATATGCAAAAAGCAAGGATAAAATTGACTTCGACGGATTCGGAGAAATTAGAAACGGTGTGCAATGATATAATAGACATATCAAAGAAATTGGGCACTGCCATATCCGGGCCTATACCTTTTCCCACTAAAAAATTAAAAGTAACGACGAGAAGAGCTCCAAATGGTGCGGGACGGGAAAGCTACGAAACGTGGGAACTGCGGCTGCATAAAAGGGTTATAGACATGCAGGCAGATCCTAAAGCTCTTCATCTGATAATGAAGACATCTGTTCCTAAAGAAGTAAACATAGAGATGGAGATAAGGGAATAATCCTGAAAATAAAGCCGCTATTCAGTCATCTCGATGCGTTTTTTAGGTCATGGGGAAATATACACAGGAGAAGGGTTACCTATAAAATTAAACTTATAATGTACAATCCTTTACTATTATAATGGACCAGATGAGGGAAAACGGACAGAAACTGCTTATAGCGGCGCTAGTCCTTTTGGTTATTTTTACGCTTATAACCATACTTATATCTGAAGACGATAGGATAGGATTTTTATCAGCGGTCTCAACCGTTGCTGTTGCCCTTGAAACGTTTCATTTTAACTCCAGTTTTGGTATACTGCTTCTTTTCTTTTCGCTTTTCCTTGGCGTTTTCGCGGTTTACCTACTGGAGTTTTTAATATCGTTTATAAGGAGTGAATTTGGAGGTGTTATATATATGGCAAAAGGTCTTAGATTCAGAAACCACTACTTAGTATGTGGCGGTGGAAGGATAGGTGAGAGGGTGGCAGGTCTTCTCAAGGAGAAGGGCAAGAAAGTGCTAATAATAGAAAATGACGACATACGGTCTATGGAACTTAAAAAGCTGGGGTTTAACGTCATAAAGGAAAACGCGCTGGAGGAAAGAACATTCAAGATGGCGAATGCAAGCAGGGCCGTAGGCCTTTTTGCGGCCCTCGGGCAGGACGTGGATAACTTTATAGTCGTCTTGAATGCAAAGGAGGCAAACAAGAACTTAAGGATAATAACGCGGTGCAACATGCTTAAAAACGTAAACAAGTTCAAGGAACTCGGTGCGGATGAGGTTGTACTCCCCGAGATAGTAGGAGCGGACAGAATGGTCTATCTTTCGGAAAAACATGAGAAATAAGGATTACTTCAGAAAGTTTTCATTTCTCGTTGAGAGATATCCCATAGAGATATTCACTTTCGAGATACTGATAGCCATAATAGTCCGACCGTCGCTTAAAACGGCCGTTTTTCTCTTTGGGGGAGTGGCAATAACGGCTGTTTTCTCTGAGGGACTTAAAATTTTCTTCAAGGAAAAAAGACCAAAAGAAGCGTTGGAGAGAAATTTCTACAAAAGAACTTTCAAATTGAATAGGAGAAGTTTTCCTTCGAGCCATTCTGCAGTGGCCGTATTTTTCCCCACTGTTTTCTTCGGCACAGTTCTTTTTATACCATTTCTTTTATTCGCATTTATTATTATGTACAGCAGGATATACATAAAATCACACCATCCGAAAGATGTGATTGCTGGCGCGGCCATAGGTGTTTTTGCCGGTTTGGTACTGATGGAATTAATGCCGCATTTAAGAATATAAACGATAAAAAGTTTAATAAAAGAAAAGCATAGAAAAGATATGGTAAATACCTGTGCGTCGCTTTCTTTTTTATATGGAGAAATACTTAAGGGTTGAAAGCTATGAAAAATGAAATTGACGATATAATAGGATCGTTTGTAAACAAGAGATTAAGCGATAAGATAAAGGAGGTTTTAACCTCAAACAAAAGCGCCATAGTACTGGATTTCAATGATATAGATCAGTTCTCTCCCGAACTCGGAGACCACCTCCTTAAAAATCCGGAAGAAACGATAGACACAATAAAATACTTCGTAAATGAAATGTCGGTTCCACATAAGGAGCTTGATATAGCGATAAGGATAAAGAACCTGCCCAAAAACGCACAGATGCTGATAAGAGAGATAAGAAGCAAGCACATCGGGCTGTTCATACAGATACAGGGCCTGATAAAGACCGCGGCGAGCGTAAAACCCGTTGCAAGCTCGATAGACTTTGAATGCCAGAGCTGCGGACACATAACCAAAGTGGAACAGAAGGAGATGACGCAGCGCGCGCCCTCGATATGCACCAATTGCGGCAAAAAAGGGAGATTCAAGATCGCAAAAAAATACCTTGTTGATACTCAGAGGATAATGCTGGAAGAAGCACCCGAAGATCTGGAGGGAGGGGAGCAGCCGGAGCATATAAATGTAGTGCTTAAAAAAGACCTGGTAGATCCAAAATTCGAAAGAAATATAATACCGGGTAACAAGGTCGTCGTTTCCGGCATAATAAATGAAAGCGCAATTTATTATCCCAGCGGCAAGAGATCAAACACCTCCGATACCTTCCTTCTTGCCTCATATGTGGAAGCAGTCGAGCAGGGCTACGAAGACATTATAGTGACAAAGGAGGAGGAATTAGCGATAAAGGAGCTGGCAAATGACAAAATGATCTACAGTAAATTCAAAAACTCGATCGCTCCGAACATATTCGGACATGACAATATAAAGGAAGCGATAGTGATGCAGCTCTTCGGCGGCGTAAGAAAAGCATCCGCATCGGGAAACAGCGTTATACGTGGTGACATACACATTTTATTAGTTGGAGATCCTGGAACCAGTAAAAGTTCGCTTCTGAAGTACGTAACGGGGATAGCACCTAAAGCGAGATACGTGGTGGGAATGGGTTCAAGCGCGGCGGGTTTGACCGCCACGATAATAAAGGATGAGGCCACGAGAAGCTATATATTAGAGGCGGGGGCCCTTCCGCTTACAAATAAGGGATTACTGATGATAGATGAGCTTGATAAGATGAATAAGGATGACAGGGTCGCAATGCACGAGGCATTGGAGCAGCAGAGTTATTCATATGATTCAAAATTACTGCTGTCGGATGGTTCTGAGGTAAAAATCGGGGAATTGGTCGATAAGTACATGACTATAGATAAAAAACATGTAACAAAGGGTAATTCCTGCGAGATACTTGATGCAAAGGAATTAAATCTTAAAATACTTACGACGGACTTTAACAAAATCTTTGAAACAAGGGCGTTTCAATTAAGCAGACATAAATCAAAGAAAAAAATGATAAGGATTAAGCTTCAAAACGGGCGGGAATTGACAGTTACGCCGGAACATCCGGTTTGGGTGTTCGAAAATGGAAGATTTGAGACTATTCCCGCTCAGGACCTTAAAAAACAAATGCGAGTTCCAATACCCTCGTTTTTACCGGTAAGCGGAATAGACCAGGGAATGCCGATAGAGGCCACTGCTATAAACAATAAACTAGTACACAATGATTCATCATTTTGCAGATGGATGGGATATTTATTGACAGATGGAAGCTATGAACTCAACAGAGGTATAAAGAATGGCGTTAACTTTACAAATACCGACATTAGCCTTATAAAGGATTTTTATGAGTTAACACATAAAATATTCGGCATTAAATCATATGTACAGATACGCAAACCTAAAATCATAAAAGATAAATACGTTTCAAAAACGTGCTATTTTGTCAGAGCAACTTCCAAATCAATTGTACTTTTTTTAAATGCGTTGGACAGCACAATCCTTGAAAAAAGCAACAGGAAGAAGATTCCAGATTTGTTGATGAGAACCTCAAATAAAAATATATCCGAGCTACTTAAAGCAATGTTTGAGGGAGACGGATTCGCCACTAAAAATAGAATAGGGTTAGTATCCTCATGCAAAGAAAAGATAGAGCAGGTGAATACGCTCCTGTTGAGATTCGGGATAAATTCCACAATATACGAAGAGAAACTGCCTAGTGGAAAATCATTCTATAAATTAACCATAACCGGAATAAAAAACCTGATTAAATTCAAAGAAAACATCGGATTCCTCTCAGAGAGAAAGAATAATACATTATTACAGCAGGTGGCTGGAAAAAATACAAGCACTTCGAGAAATGATTCTATAAACGGTGTAGGAAATGTACTCAGTGATATCGCTCGTAAACTTAGAGTAAAGCCATCAACGGTGGTTCCCCAGAATATAAATGATGTAATCTCTTCAAGAAAATTCATAAAAGCGGTGACACGCCTAAATGAAAAAACAACTGAAATACAAAAAGCGGAGAGCAGGTTATTTTCAGATAAAAATTTAAGCATGGAAGATTTGATAAAAATACGGCAAACGCTCAAAATATCCTGTCTGGATCTTGGCAACAATTCCGAAGTTTCCGGTTCTTTGATAAATTATTGGGAAAATAAAAAAATAGAAGATATGTCTAGAAGCCACCCTGTATATCAAAAAGAGACAATATACAGAAACGCCCTCATTAAGATTATAAACGAGATGAAAGAAGCTATAGAGGCAATAAAACCATTAAGTGATGTTGCTTTCGGGGATATAGGGTTCACTAAAATTAAAAAAATAGAAAAGGTAAAATATGAAAATGAATGGGTATATGATGTTGGGGTTATGCCCACCCATACATTAATCGTTAATGGGGCCGTAGCCCACAATTCCATAAGCATCTCAAAAGCCAACATCCATGCCACGCTTACCGCACAGACAAGCGTGCTTGCGGCAGCCAATCCAAAACTTGGAAGATTTAATCCATTCGATGTTATATCCTCGCAGATAGAGCTTCCGCCAACGTTAATAAATCGTTTTGACCTCATATTCATATTAAAGGACAGACCGGATAAGGAAATGGATGCATTGATTGCACAGCGGATACTGGAAGCTAACAGGGACATAAATAAAAATAAACCAGAGATTCCGCCAAACATAATGAAGAAGTATATTGCATACGCAAAACAGAACATAAAACCAAAGATGTCGATGGACGCTATAAAGATAATAGAGGAGTTTTACCTGAAGCTGAGATCGCAGTATTCTACCGAGGGTGAAGAGGTAAAACCCATCCCTATTTCTGCAAGACAGCTCGAAGCCATAGTGAGACTGACAGAGGCAAGCGCAAAGGTCCGTTTGTCTGAATATGCAACATTGGAAGATGCTAAACGCGCAGTAGATTTGATGATGTCTTATCTGAGCGATGTCGGCGTAGACAGCAGCACGGGGCAATTAGATATAGATAGGATAATAACCGGGATGCCGTCCTCACAGAGAAATACCGTTTTAACGGTCAAATCCATGATAAAAAGCGAGACGGATTCGATGCCTATGGGAAGTTCTGTCCCGCTTTCAAAGATATACGAAGACGCGGAAAAGGCGGGGATAGACACCGACAAGGTTGATTCCGCGATATCCATCCTAAAAAGGGAGGGGGAGATATTCGAGCCTAAACCCTCTTTCATAAAGTTGCTTTGATATGGACTACACTTATTTTATGCTGCCGCTGACGGTATTGAAGGAAAGCGAGAAAGGAAGCGATTCCAGCGGCAGTTTTGCGTCTTTTAAATCCGTGAAAATATACCGTATGCACCTTGTTGGTTCGATAGCGGCGATAGAAATAAACTCCGAGACAAAGGGGGGATATCTTATATTAGATGACAGCTTTTCAACGATCCTGGTGCATTTTCAAAGCAACCTGTTCAGGGGGATAGATCAGTTTAAAAAAGGCGAGCTAGTAGAAATCTTAGGGGATATAGACACATATAACGATACGATAACGCTTTCCATGAGCAACATAAAAAAAATAGACCTCAGCAGATACTGCTTCAATAAGATAGAAAGCATAAAAAACATGCGGCTGCTTAAATAGACATGGAATATGAAGATTTAATAGACAACATATTAAAAGAAAAAAAGGAAAACAAAGCCGACAGATTCAACCCGCCAGAAGTGGACACACAGCAGATAGGCCAGAAAACCGTTGTTTTCCTCGATAAAATTTCAAAATACATAAATCGGCCGGTAAACCATATCTCCAAGTTTTTAATGCATGAATTGACTGCCCCCGGACAGATAGACGAAGGCGGCAAAGTGACCTTGGGAGGAAGATTCTCAAGAAAACTGGTAAACGATAAAATCCAGCTGTACATAAAAGAATTTGTGATATGCAAGCAATGCGGCTCACCGGACACGCACATGGACAAGATAGATAAGAACTACTTTGTAAAATGTTTAGGCTGCGGTGCAGAATACCCCGTAGGAAGGATAAAATAATGGCGTTTTCAATGAAGATACACGGAAAGGATACTCCCAGAGAAGTCATAGCAGTCTGCGATGATTATCTTGTGGGAAAAGTTCTGGAAGACAAGAATAGAGAGATAGAGTTCACTGTATCTAGCGATTTTTATGGAAATGAAAAATTTGAATGGACAGATATTTCACAGATAGTAGGCAACGGCAGAAACTTAAATCTTTTAGGTAACGAGATAGTAGAACAGTCGATAAAAGCAGGAGTGATAGACCCTGAAAATGTCATCGAGATAAGCGGGATAAAACACGCACAGCTGTATTTTGTATAGGCAAGGTTTATAACTTACCCGTGCGTTCTTTATATTTATGACAGAAATTCCACGTTTCAGATTTCCGAAAAAGGACGAGATGCTGGGCTACGTTACGCAGATGCTCGGTTTCGGAAGAATGTACGTAAAATGTGCGGATGATAAAATAAGGATATGCCAGGTAAAGGGAAGCCTCAGCAGGTATCTATGGATAAACGAGGGGGATATCGTACTGATAAGACCGTGGCAGATAGAACACGAAAAAAAAGCGGATGTACTGTTCAAGTACAACAAGAATGACTGGGATTCTCTGAGAGCAAAGGGCTATTTAAAAGATAACCTCACAAACGAAAATTAGGCTTCGCTGTCTGATATCAGCTTTGAAAAGAAATTATTAGAATTCTGTGCAGGCTTCCGTACAAGGTAATAATTCTGGTAATAGAGTCTTACGCTGCTTACCGCATTTGAATCTAGACATTTGTAGGAAAGATACAGAGAGAGATGATCTGCGTTAATGGCATAATTTCCGCTTAGTATCGTATAAGAACTGCTTCCAATCGTTATGATTGCTCTTGTGACGTTTATTGTCTGCGGAACGTTTTTCTGTATGTTTATTACAGTGCCGGCAGGAGTGCATGAAAAGCTGCTTACAGCCAGAGGCTGCTCATTTATGCTTATTATCCCGCTTTCAAGGAGCGTTACGAACAATACTAATCCTATAATGACAAGAAAAACGACAAAGAAAACAAGTATCGATAACTTCTTTAAAGTTCCTGCTTTCATTATAAAAATAGGAAGTGATTAAATAAAAGTATGTATTGTCTGGTCAAAAATCAGACCTTTTCGCCTATTTCCGTGACTTCGTCTTCCAGGGTGGATAATGCCTCATTAAGTATTTCCCTTACGGTAAGCTGGCCCCAGCTCTCCACCTCAAACACTATCTTGTCTGATTCGGATGAGATACTTATGACATCGGAACCGGCATAATCCTCGCATGCCTTGCAGAGTATACAATCCGAAAGTTTGCCTTTTTTAACAGATAACGTGTCTTTTTCTCCATCGAGTATATCAACCGGACACATCGCAGCTATCCTAGCGGCGCCTTTGACTTTGCTGTTTGGTATAGTTATCTTCGGATAAAAATGATAGAAAACATGTCCCGGAGTAAATTTGGTGTGATGTGCGCCGTTGCCCCATGCGGTCTCGGCCTCTAATTCAACGGCTTCCCCCTCTTTTAAATTTATTATAAGCATATCAGGTATGGCCGGTGCAACGTCTTTATCTGAAGGGATTAAATCGGAAGCGTGGACCGCTTTCGGCCCCATCTCTTTTAGCTTGAAACTGAACTTTCCCTTCTCCTTCAATTCGATGGGCGTTTTCAACGGGATAAGCCCCAACCTCGTAGCAAGAATCTCATCATACATGGAACTCGTATTTTTGTATATTGTAACATCATCTATCGCAAGCGTTTTCACTCCGTTTATTACCGCTCTTCGCATGGCGTTTACAAGCGAGACTTTGAAGTCCTTCAAAAGCACCCTTGCGCTGTTTCCTTCGTTTTCAATGATTTCTGCCTTCATATTTTACATCCTTCTCCCTTTTCTGCCGCCTTTCCTCTTGCAGCCGTCGTGCGGAACCGGAGTAACATTCTCGACGTTAAGTATCCGTATGCCACTTCTCTCCAACGCCTTTATTGCGGGCCTAGCGCCCGGCCCGGTAGTCTTTGATCCTATTCCACCCACTGCTCTTATTTTCACGTAAACATCGCGTATTCCCTTGGTTGTTATCTCTTCTGCGACTTTCTTTGCGGCATCCATCGCGGCCCTCGGGGAAGACCCAAGTCTGTCAGCTTTAACCTGAGAGCCTCCGCTTTTTATCGAAAACGTGTGTGCATTACTTAGATCAGTAACATGTATAATGGTGTTGTTCATTGTAGCGTATATGTGCGCTACTCCGACCTTTTCCTTTTCCATGACTATTTAGTGCTGTTCCTCCTTTTTAGCTCTTACGGGATGTGTAGGGGAAGACAGCGGGGAAGTATCCGTATAATCTATTTTATCCTCCTCGTCTCTCTTTACACTGTAACTGGGACTGTCTATTATTTTTCCGTCGACCGCGATATGTCTGTGCGTTATTATCTGTCTTGCTTCTCTTATGCTCCTGGCCATTCCTTTCTTCAACACAAGGGTCTGCAGTCTCCTGTCCATCAGATTCTCAAGATTAAGCTCAAGAACATCATCCACGGTTGCGGTACTGCTTACTAAACCCCGTTTGCTGAGAGTCGCTATGAACTCCTTTTCTTCTTTCTGTCCCAGATTTAGGGCCTTTAAACCGACCAGTTCTCTCGCCCTCAATCTTAGATTTCTTAAAACCGATTCTACTTTCCAAAGCTCTTTTTTATTCTTAAAACCGTATTTTGCCCTCAGGATCTTGTCCCTCTCGATTCTGGGCTTGTCCCATATTCTCAACGGCGACTTGTATTTCCTTGACGGTCTCTTTGCTGTTCCCATATTTACTTGTTGGCGCCGGCCTGGGGCTGCGCCTTCTTTTTAATGACTCCTAGCGAGCTTCCAATTCTTCCATGGACATTGGATCCTCTCGATTTAACTCTCTGCCCTCTCAACTTGTAATTAAATGAGTGCCTGTATCCGCGGTAAGATCTGCTTGTCTTTATCTTTTGTATGTGCATAGTCGTCTTTGATTTTAATTCGTTACTTAGTAAATGATAATTCAGCCCCGTCTCCTCGTCTTTTCTCCAGTTGAAAATCCAGTGCGGCAGCTTATACTTGAAAGGATCGGACAAAGCATCCTTTAATTCATTTAGTTCTTTTTCATCCATATCCTGCAGTTTTTTGCCATCCGGTATTTTTAATGCCTTCATCAGTGCGTTCGAATATGAAAAGCTTATCCCTGTTATTGATCTTAAAAGGTCCTTTACTTTTTTACTGCCGTCTAAATCTGTGTCTGCAATCCTTACTATCTTTCTCTCCTGCATGTCCACAGCCTTTTTCTGCTGCTCTTTTACGGGTTTACCGCTGTGTTTGTTTGCTTGCATAAACGAATAAGATACCGAATAAAGTATTTAAGCTTTTATATATAAAGTGTAGCGCCAACTTACTTTCCCTCTTTTACGAAGTACTCATAAGACGCACCAGCGATTATCTTCCGTGTTCGAAATGGGAACGGGATTTGCCGCTGGCCTATGGGCGCTATCAGATTATTTATTGTAATATAAAGTATTTAAAAGTTTAGATAAGGCCAGTAGATCGACAAGTGAACTTTAATGAGTAGCTATAACTGATTTTGAAGGGCATTTTTATCTCGTTATAAGATAAACTTTAAGACAAAAATAACCTAGCCGTTATCGAATTTGGTATAATTGTGGGGTGGATCCGAATTTTGTAGGAGATCTCGATAGCTCAAGCTAGGTTTAGTTTGCTTTTTGTGGGGATATTCGCTATGTTATCTCTATTCCGTATAGTTTCTGTATGAACGAGAACATATCAATTACCATTTGTGTAATAGTGCCGAGTTTGTAGATTTATCTATGAATATCAGCGCGTCAAATTCTTTTAAAATATTTACGTGTTCAAATTCTTCTTTTTCTTTCATGGCACCCACTACTCTAAATAGCAGGTGACTGTGAAGCCATTTAGCCTGAGGCAGCTTTGATGACACCCTTTTAAAATCAATCATAAATAAGGGGAGACCGGCCATATGAAAATAATACTCATAGGATCCGGGAGAGGATGCCTGAGCTTGGCAAGTCCTTATTCCTCCCCTCGGTCCGTATGCTGTAGATGTGCCTTTATGGAAAGCAAAACCCACCGCCAAATAATCTTTTTTAAGTTCTTTAGATACAAAAGCACCAAACATACCATCGGTTTTTCGTATGTGTCCATTGTGGGCCCAAACTATAAATTTTGAACCGCTGTCGCTGTGCGTAGTTATCCATAATAGGTTCTCGGCCATGTACCTGTCTCTTTTGCGGTAGGATGAAAGAAGTTCGGAGAATTGTTCGAGTATTCTTATATTTTGAATAAACCAGCTCTGGTCCTTTTTGTCCGGTATCATTTTAGCTATAGAATGCTTCAGATATGATAACTCCTTCTGTATGCTTTTGCTTTCTTTTAGTTTGCGTTTATATTGGTTGCGCTTTAGGGCCTCGTCCATTCTATCATTAAGATTTTTTAAGTTCATCTCTAATGTGCTTAGGTTATAACTTATGCCATACCTGTTAAGTTTGTTTTTTATCTCTTTTAAGGCGCCTGGATAAAACTGCATATCGAAACCTGTAAAATTTATCTTCCTAAAATGACCGTCATTATATTTTTTCATCCAGACAACAATGTCCAGCATTTCCTGTGTATCCCATGTCCAGAAACCCATTTCTTTTATGAGCTTTTTAGGATCTCCCGTTCCGTTTATAATATACTCATTGAGCTTGTATGCGTCTGGCATGCTGGCCTCTATTGCAAAAACATTAAAACCGGCCTCCTCAACCAGATATTTTATAATTCTGCCTTTCATCTTAAAAATTTCGCTCGATCCGTGCGAAACCTCGCCCAACGCAACAATCTTTGCATTCCCGATAATTTCTTTTAATGGGTCAAGATCTTCATAATCATAGTTCATGTCAAAAGACCTGAGCGGGAGTACGGCGGAACGAAGCCATTCCAATTCTTCTCCCTTTGGTGGTTTTGTTCTCATAATTTATTGCTCTGGAGCACATCTATTCTATCTCTTTGCTTTCTTTTATATCCTTTTTTTGTATCGTAACTACTGAACAGTTAGTCTCATAAATTTTGCGCAAACCTGGCTTTTATTTTTCTTAATCCACCGCATCTGGTTTATCATATTTACTAAAAGCTGCTTAAGTAAATTTATAAAATTAATTAGCCGCTTTTTTACTTTTTTTATTCACTGATTTCAAACTTTCCCTCTTACTTATGTGACTGATAACTATAGTTTTAGTTCATTTGATTTCCCAGCACCATAGCCGAAATTGGAGGTATATAACAAGTTAATACTTTTGTGGAGTACCGCTCGTATTAACTTTTTCCCAAAGTCCTTTCTGCATGTTGCTTAAAATATTAATATAAGATGATTTCAAATAATGAAATGGAAAACTTGATAAAAGCAATAAAATTCGACATGGGAATACTTCCCGTCGACAATCCCGATGAAAGAGAACTTATAGAGATGCCTGAAATATTTCCAGGGCAGTTTCTCGTTGCGAAAAAGGGGCACAGAAGAAGTCTAGAAGTAACTCTCGGAAATTCTTCAAATGGTGAAGATTCTGGAAGAATGTTCAGTATCAAGCGTTATTTTTCTTTCTGGATACCTGAAGTAGAGAATGGAATCATAAAAGACAGGATGGGCAGCATTACAAGAAAGATGCCTTATATGTCAATGAGTAAAAATACATTTGGAGGAGAATCCTACTGGCACGGATACAAAGGTGAGACCACCCCATCGGTATATTTCTTCAACGTATCAAATGAAATGTACGGAAAATTCCCGTTACACTCCGGGAAAAAATACAAAAAGAAGGTGTTAGTTATGGGCCCTGCAAAAAATCTCAGCTATTATAACTTTTATTCGATGGATAAGGATATGAGTATTCACAATACTAGAATAGACTTAAAGTATATTCCTTCAAAGGACATTATAAAATTCACTGTAATTTACGATGAGAACACTAGAATAAAATTGGATACTATGGGAAATTACTCTGTTAAGCAGTATAAATTGCCGCTTGGTGAGCGTTCCAGAAAGGGGAATCTGCTGTCCGAAAAAGAGCTCACCCTGTACTTAAATGAAGATATTCCTATAAAAATATACGCCGAACCGAAACTCATTCCTAGCCCAGTCTCACCCTTGTCAAAGAAGCAGATACTTAAACAAAAACCTACCGTGCAACCCGTATCAGATGATGCAGACGCTTAAATATCCACCGAAAAAATTCAAACACCTGTAAAATACCATACTCTTTTAAATTAAAACCTGTATTACTTGAAATGAATGAACTACACGCGTATAGGAAATTGACTAAATACTACAATACAATATATTCATTCAAGGACTATAAGAGTGAAGCTAAAGACATAGTGCGTCTTGTGTCAAAATACAAGAGAAATAAAGGGATATCTCTTCTGGATGTCGGATGCAGGACAGGGATGCACATCAAGTATCTTAAGTCCAGATACAAATGTGTTGGCACGGACCTTAATGAAGACAGGTTAAGGCTCGCAAGAAAGAATGTAAAAGATGTTAAATTTGTTCAAAGCGACAT